>NZ_VPEO01000001.1:0-289031 GCF_013417155.1 Acinetobacter sp. YH16052
GACACGAAGTGCTGCAGACAAGTGATTTCAGATCGTCAAGCACATGCAGTAATTCCACCCAGGAAGAATGCCAAGCCCTGGAAAGATTCTAAAATCAGTTCAATAGAACGAAATGAGTTACTTCAAAAGGTTAAGCATTTAGGCAGAACCCTATGGAAAAAATGGTCGGGCTATCACCGTCGCAGTTTGGTGGAAACCAAGATGCATTGCATCAAATTATTAGGAGATAAGCTGACGGCAAGACATTTTCAAAGTCAGGTCAATGAAGTTCATGCGCGTGTGGCAGTTCTGAATAGATTTACGGAATTAGGTAGACCTCACACCCAAGTTGTCACTTAAATTTGAATGGATTGGGGAAAACTCAGCTTTTGAATGTTTATGCAACAAAGCCCATCTGTACTAAAAATTAAGTCTGAATCTGTATATTGATTTTTTGAAAGTAAAGAATTTATTTTTGATGAAAATATTATTATAAATAAAATGCTTAGATACATTTCACTTTTTATGAAAAGCTCGTTAACATGGGGTATTACGAACAAGCTTTGGGTGTCGCGATGAGTTTTTGGAAAAGAAAAAACAATGCCAGCTTTGTATTTTTCATTATTACCTTATATTCACTACTGGGCTTTGGACTGGGCTATGTGATTTGGGAATTTGTGTTGCAAGGCTAAGTGACCCAGTAATAAAAAGCCTCTAGAGATAGAGGCTTTTTTGATGGATTATTTCGAAGAAAATAGATAATTACTTAATGAGAGCATTGTATGAGCGAACCAGAGTACTCAGGAAAACCTTTAGCTTATTTAGATCAAAATATTCTAGACTTATTTAGTGAATATAAAGAAAAGCCAATACTTAGTAGAGATTCAGATTTTTTTAGATATTTAAAAGAAGAAGTACAAGCTGTTTATTCACCCATTACTTTAGAAGAAATTTACAGATCAGTAATAAAGGGGAAAAGTAGTAAATATTGTGTTGAGTTTTTAGATATCTTAAGGGAGTTAAATGCACACTATATCGCCTTAACTACTGATGAGCATGGGACTTTAACAAATACTATTTTTAGATCCTGGGATGATCCACTAGTTCATTTTAATAATTACATTGAAAATAATTTTTTAAACAAAATGATTAATCCATCAACTAAGAATTTATTTGCTTTATATGGTGGTGTAAAGGATTTTAAAACTTTTGAATACGAACAAATTGAAGCTTTTGATAATTTATTACTATTTTTAGAAAAATCTTTAAGTGATCTTAAAAACAGTACATACAAAGATGACTATCTTTTATCAGAAATAGAAAAATTTAAAGTTAAAATTCCTAACCTAATGAATCAGCGAGATGAATATAAATTATATATTCAGAGATCGGTAAGGCATTTAGAAGAGTCTAATAAAGAAAAATCACCTCATAAATTTTTACGAGAATCATTGAATATCAATCATGATAACTTACAAAAAATTAAATTACCAAATGCTTTAAATCAAATATGGAAATTACTTCAAGAAAACAATCCTGAATTGGAAAATAATGAGTTAGATGACTTCTTTCAATTGAAAAATTTAATTGGTTCAGGGCAGGAATACTATATTTTTCAAAAAGTAAATCAAATTTATACTATATTAAATCTGATCGGTTATTATCAAGATGAAGGATTACATAAAGAAAAGCGTTTTATTGCATCATTCAGTGACATGTCACATGCATCTTATGGTTGTTTTTGTGAATATCTAATCACTCGTGATGAAGCCTTTGCACAAAAAACTAATGTTGCATATGAGTATTTAAATATTGCAACTCAAGTTTTTTGGCTCAAATTAAAATGATTTCAAACTAAAAATAGTGTTAAGCCAATACTTTATTTAAAAATCTGGTCTGTTCGATGTAATAAAAAAGTTGACTTAGTGATGGTATTAATTTAGTTGGAGGCGACATGGATGTCGCCGTTCACTTGTGGTACATGGACGTATCATCAAGTGAACAAGAGATTTTTGTTACTTTTGATCTTTCAAAAGTAAGGCAATAGTTTCTGATCTCTCCCTAACCCTCTCCTTTAAAAAAGGAGAGGGAATCTAAAGGCATAAAAAAAGCCCCTACATCAGTAGAGGCTTTTCTTATCATCTAAGATTGAAAATCTTAAGACACTTTATCACCCGGTTTAGCACCAGATTCAGGTGAAATCACCCAAACACCGTCGCCATTACCCGCAGCTAGCACCATACCGTTAGAGATCCCAAAACGCATTTTACGTGGCGCAAGGTTTGCCACCATCACCACCAGTTTACCTTTTAAGTCTTCAGGTTGGTAGAACTCACGAATACCACTGAACACATTACGTGGCTCAGCTTCACCAACGTTTAAAGTGAGTTGAAGCAGTTTGTCAGAACCTTCAACCGTAGCCGCTTCCAAAACTTCAGCCACACGCAGGTCAACTTTCATAAAATCATCAATATTAATGATTTCAGCTTCACCGACTTTAGGTTCAGCTTTCTTTTCAATCTTCTTCTCTTTTTTCTTCTCAGCTTTTGCTGGTTCAGCAGCAGGAGCAGCTAAAGAATCTTTAGATGCATCCACCATGGCAGCAACCGCTTTTGGATCTACACGTTGCATTAAGGGTTGGAACAATGCAATTTCATGACCCACTAGAATGGTTTTGCGAGAAGCAAAATCGAAGCTTTCAAGTTGCAAGAAATCTTGAACCTGTTGAGCTAGTGTCGGCAATACAGGCGCTAAATACACTGCCAATTGACGGAACAGGTTGATCCCCACAGAGCATACATCATGCACTTGTTGTTCCTGACCTTCCTGTTTCGCAAGTGCCCAAGGCTTTTTCTCATCAATATACTGGTTGGCTTTATCTGCTAGTGCCATGATTTCACGAATTGCCGCCGAGAATTCACGTGCTTCATAAGCCTGAGCAATTGAGCTACCGGCATCAATAAAGCTTTGTACTAATTCAGGTTCAGCACATGTCGCACTTAACTTGTTATCAAATTTGGTGTTAATAAATTTCGCACAACGGCTGGCAATATTCACCACTTTACCGACTAGATCTGAATTTACTTTTTGTACGAAGTCATCCAGATTTAAGTCTGAATCTTCAACTTTGTCAGAAAGTTTCGACGCGAAGTAGTAGCGTAAATATTCAGGATTTAAATGCTCTAAATAGGTTTCCGCTTTAATAAAGGTGCCGCGAGATTTTGACATCTTCTGACCGTTGACAGTCAAGAAACCATTCACAAATAAACCTGATGGTGTACGATAGTTTGCACCTTCAAGCATCGCCGGCCAGAACAGGGCATGGAAATATACAATGTCTTTACCAATGAAGTGATAGACCTCATTTTCAGAATCTTTTTTCCAGAAATCGTCAAAATTCAATTCAGGACGTTTGGTTTTGATGTAATTTTCAAAGCTCGACATATAACCGATTGGCGCATCGACCCACACATAGAAGTATTTGTTTGGTGCATCCGGAATTTCAAAACCGAAGTATGGCGCATCACGGGAGATGTCCCAATCGTTCAAGCCATTTTCAAACCATTCGTCCAACTTGTTGGCAATCGATACTGGCAATCGACCTTCATCACGAGTCCATTTTTGCAGGTATTCACCAAAATTTGGTAATTTAAAGAAGTAATGATCAGATGATTTTTCGACTGGTGTTGCGCCACTTAAAGTGGAATGTGGATTCAACAATTCTGTCGCATTATAAGTTGCACCGCAGACTTCACATGAGTCGCCGTACTGATCTTCTGCCTTACATTTAGGACAGGTGCCTTTAATGAAACGGTCTGACAGGAACATGCCTTTTTCAGGATCAAAAAGCTGGGTCACCGGACGAACTGCAATATTGCCCGCATCACGGTTTTTCACATAGATTTCTGACGCACGGGCACGGTTGGTATCGCTATGTGTAGAATCATAATGATCGAAATGCACACCGAAACCGTCAAAGTCACGAATGTGTTCTTTTTGCACATTGGCAATTTGCGCTTCAGGTGAAATGCCATTCGCTTCGGCACGTAGCATGATCGCGGTTCCGTGAGCATCATCCGCACAGACATAAGTCACATCATGACCCATCGCACGCATGGCACGTACCCAAATATCTGCTTGGATATAGCCAAGTAAGTGACCCATATGAATCGGGCCATTGGCGTAAGGAAGGGCATTGGTGACTAAAATTTTACGCACGGATTCACTCTCTCATTCGTATTCATTATGCAATGGGCCATAATTTTACATGATGCCGAGGGGATTACAAAGAAATGCTTTGCTGAAACCCAATGAATAGACGGACTTGGAAAACCGAATACAAAAACCTGCATCGTCCTTAGCATATAACCTTGCAATACGGATTTAACTCAGCTCATGCTACATTCTGCAAACAATAGCAACAACATGTACAGGCTTTGTTGCAGTTTGCTTACTTCGCCCGATTCGCGTGATGCTTTGTGCTAAAAAATGGCTGATTGTTTATATGATATGCCTAAGGAGGGTACCTCATGACTCAGCAGAACCAAAATAATACGTCGAAGCAAAATCAAGATAAAGAACAACATGCACGCGAATTGAATGATCAGCTTGCAAAAGAGCAAAAGCAAAATGAGATAGATAAACAGCACAATCAGGAACATAAGAACGGGCAAAGTGCCCAGACCCATGCTGATCAGAAATCTGATACCCAGCACAACGGTAAAGATACAAATGCTGAGCAATCAGCACAAAAAGACAGTTCTCAAGAGAACCAGTCTGATAAAAAAACTGAAAGCTTTAAGATGGATGACTTAAAAGCCAAAGCGATAGCGATAGGTGAAGACCTATTGCAAAAAGGTGAAAAGCTTCTGAATGAGCTGAAACAAGGAAAATCTGACCACCAGCAAAATACTGAGCAAAGTTCAGATGATGCGAAAAAGGCTAAAGCGGATCATGCCTCTCAAGATAAATCATCTAACAAGTCAGATAAACAGCATGCTAAAGATGGTCAGAACGATCAGCAGGCAGGTATGGCAAATTTAAAAGATGAAGCCATGCATAAGTTTGAAGATACCAGACAGAAAATCACAGACTTATTCAGCGAAGCCTCGGTTAAGTTCGCTGAGCTGAAACAGATGGCAACTGATACGATGAATAAAATGAAAGATAATCAATCGAAGGAAAGTGATTCTGATCAGCAGCAAGATGCCAAAGATGCAGATTCAGAAAGCGACTCTCAGTCAAAAAAGGACGAATCGAAACAAGATCAGGATAAAAATACCAAGGATCAAAAGGACAAATCTGAAAACAATAAAAATCATAAATAGTCTGTGATCATAGAGCCACTTTAATTACAGAGGGTTAAAGTGGCTTGATCGCATAAGATCAGTAAAAAAATTATTACATCAAAATAATCCGCCTTTCTTTGCTCTCAATCATTCATTTTTCATTATTTCTATTCACCACGATTTCATAAAACATTTCAGAAAACCAAGTAAAATGGTTGGAAATTGAAGATATCTCTTTCATCTTCTCCAATACAATGCTTAACCTTCGCCTAAAACCCCGTTAAACTAAGCGATTCAGATGTCGATCTACATTTTTGGAGTAACCTATGTCCTGGCTTTCTTCGCTTAAATCGGTTTTTTCGCCTTCCAAGGAGGTGAACGAAGAAGCTGTGCAGAACGTACTGCAAAACTATATCTTGCCAAATTCCAGCAATGCCTTGAAAGATCGCATTACTCAGGTCAATGTACAGGGTGAAATTCTGCAAATCACTTTGAATAGCTATCCCGAAGAAAAAGCGCAGCTGCAACAGATTCATGATGAACTGGCGGAAGCTTTGCAAAAATGTGGTATTCAAGAGCTGAATATGCATGTGATTCAGCAGAAAACTGGACATAAGAAAGAAGGTGGTTGCGGGCATAATCATGCTGAAGGAGAAAACTGTTCAAGCGAGCCTAAAGCGGATGCAAAACCCAATCTTCCGCCTGTGGTTGATGCGTCGGCACAGCCTGCAAAAACAGAAGAAGCTGATCCAAATAATCCACCTATTCAAAAAGCTGCGCCGCAACAGCGTGATGTTCCAAAACACCCAAGGATTCAAAATGTGATTCTGGTGTCATCTGGTAAAGGTGGCGTAGGTAAATCGACCACGACTGTAAATCTGGCTTTGGCTCTACAGAAATTAGGCCTGCGCGTAGGCGTACTAGATGCCGATATTTACGGCCCAAGTATTCCGACTATGCTCGGCAATGCCGGCAAAACGCCAATGATCGAAGCAGAGCAGTTTGTCCCTATCGAAGCCTATGGGATGGCGGTATTATCAATTGGCCATTTAACTGGAGATCACAATACTCCAGTCGCCTGGCGTGGTCCAAAAGCCACGGGTGCATTAATGCAGTTATTCAATCAGACCCTATGGCCAGACCTTGATGTGCTGATGATTGATATGCCACCTGGCACAGGTGATATCCAGTTAACTCTCGCGCAGCGTATTCCGGTAACGGGCGCAGTAATTGTGACAACGCCACAAAACGTGGCCTTGCTGGATGCGACCAAAGGCATTGAATTGTTTAACCGCGTGCAGATTCCGATCATGGGCGTGATTGAAAACATGTCGACCCATATCTGCTCAAATTGTGGTTTTGAGGAACAGATTTTTGGTACAGGCGGTGGCGATAAACTGTCTGAGCAATATCAAGTCCCATTATTGGGTCGTTTACCTTTGGATGCTAAAATTCGTGAAAATGCCGATGCTGGAACGCCGTCAGTGATCGCGGGAGATGCTGCTGCAGAAAGCTATATGCTGATTGCAGAGAAAATTGCAGCGCAGTTACCTAAAGCAGAGAAAGACCATAGTCGAATTTTTTAATTCTACAGACAATTCAGATATTTAAGCCTTAGCTAAAAGCTAGGGCTTCTTATTTCTTATTTTTAAAATTAGCCCGATTTAAATGATCGAAATTGACTGAAATGACTATCGGGTGTTTATCCTGAAAGCTTATATAAAAATTTGAATTAATTAAAATAAATAAATTTAAATTTTAGATCATATGTTCTCTTACAATTATTTTTTTGCAGCACTGACCGAATTCTTCTATGCTACTCGGATTAGAGCGAGGTCAAACTATGATTTCATGGTTTTTTATTGGTTTAGTGGCAACCATTCTTTTAACACCAGGCCCAACCAATACCTTATTGGCATCTTCAGGCATTCAGGTCGGATTTAAAAAAACATTTCGTTTAATTCCTGCGGAAGCCTTTGGTTATCTGATTGCCATTAGCTTATGGGGCATTCTGATCGGAAAAATTTCCGTTCATCTTCCGCTTTTACCGACCATTCTCAAACTTTTTAGTGCTGGCTATATTCTATTTCTCGCTGTGAAATTATGGCGGACTGCAGAAATAAGCGAAAATCTTGAAAATGTCTCGATTCGCGCACGAGAATTATTTTTGGCAACCTTGCTTAATCCTAAAGCACTTTTATTTGCCTCAGCGATCTTTCCTGTCATTGTCTGGAAAAGCGGCCAACATTATGTGACTCATATGCTGGTTTTCTTGCTTCTGTTGATCCCGATTGCATTCTTCTGGACTTTTCTGGGTTCAATCCTGGCCAGAAAAAACAGTCGCTGGCTCAATCAGAAAAACCTGCAGAAAACGGCTTCGCTGGTATTAATGAGCTTTTCCATTCCTTTAAGCTATTCTGCACTTTTAAGTTTATAAGCTGATCTCAATCAGCAATTTTTTGGCAACTTTAGCTCTAAGCCTTTCACTTATTTTCATTAGTGTCAATTTCAGTTAAAGTACGTCGCAATAACTTGTTCTTAAGATTTTTGGATTATATCAATGGCAATTAAGTCTGATCGTTGGATTCGCGAAATGAGCGAAAAACACGGCATGATTGAACCGTATGCAGAAAACCAGGTACGTTTGGATGAAAATGGTCAAAAGCTGATTTCGTATGGCGTATCCAGCTACGGTTATGACGTGCGTTGTGCGCGTGAATTTAAAGTATTCACCAATGTGCATTCTGCAATTGTCGATCCGAAAAACTTTGATGAACGCAGCTTTATTGATATCGAGTCGGATGTTTGCATTATTCCGCCGAACTCGTTTGCTTTGGCGCGTACCATCGAATATTTCCGCATTCCACGTAATGTCCTGACCGTGTGCTTGGGTAAGTCAACTTATGCGCGTTGTGGCATCATTGTCAACGTGACGCCGCTTGAGCCAGAGTGGGAAGGACACGTCACTTTAGAGTTTTCAAATACGACCAATCTTCCTGCGCGTATTTATGCCGGTGAAGGTGTGGCGCAAATGCTATTTTTTGAATCTGATGAAGTCTGTGAAACCTCATATAAAGATCGTGGTGGTAAATATCAAGGTCAGACAGGCGTTACTTTGCCGAAGACCTAATTGCTTTAAGATATTGAATGACGGGACTTTATGTCCCGTTTATTTTTTTGAGATTTTCATTCATCGGAAACTGCTATTTTTCGCCTAATTGGCTTTGGCATCTGTATTAAAAATCAGCATAATGGATTCCGCATAATCATAAAAAAGATGCAATGCATTATAAAAAATCAAAGATTGGCGGCTGGGAAGCTGAAGCATAAGGTGCGGAGCATCGAATAAAAAGGAAAGAGTGAGATGGCTCAGATAAAAGATATATTTAAATTTCGCAAAAGTTATTTGGCGATGACAATCGGTTTCAGCCTGTTGCCTTCTGCACATGCGATGCAGGAATTATCAGATTCTTCTCTTTCTGACACCACAGGTGAGGGTGTTGCGCTCGTTCTTGATGATTTTAAAATGGTGTTTCAAGGTCCTAAAGATCTTTCTGCTAGTTCTAGTTATGCCAGAGGCATTGAAAACCCCGGACAAGCAGATACAGGCTTTATTCGTATTATCCCGACGGGTGAGAATTACAACCAACTTGGGCAGCGTGTATACGACAAAGTTTATAAATCTACATATGATAATGCTTTTCATGTTGAAAGAACGCAGAATTATGCAACTGAGTATCAACAAGCCTTTGATACCTTAAAAACTGATTTTTATAATGATAACTATAATACGATTAAGAATACTTATGACACACAAGCTAACCGGGACGCATTTAAGCAAGAATTAGTTGATTATTATTATAATACAGACTTTATGAAAGCCTATTATGACCAACGTCGTGATGATTATTATAATGGTGCAGGTAATACCTCACCAGGTATTGATTATGATATCAAGCATGATGGCACAACAGAATATGAATTAACGCCACTGCGACCAAATAAGTCTGATGAATATGCAAATTTAAATACCCTTGAAATGATTCAATTTCTATATGGGCAAAATGCTAATCAGCAGATTCCAAATACTGAATGGAGTACGGCGGTTGATAGGCAGAATATTATTGGAGCAATTGTAGATGCAAGAATTATTGAACTAGTTAAAGCAGAATACAACAAAAAATTGGAAGCTGCTCTAGCCGGAATGATGAAAGATGCAGATAGTGCTGCTATGGCTGAAATCATTGCTAGAGCAGATCAGGCTGCTAAAACTGAAGCTGCTAAAAGCTCTGTGAGCACTTTAAGAACTAAAGCCGATGTATTTATTTATGGTCTGGCATTATCGAAAAGCGATGGTTCTTTAAGCACACGATACAGTAATCAGGGTTTTAGCTGGGGGTCAGCAGATAATCCTTGGTTATTCCGGGCAGGAACTGAAAACGTCACACAGTTTAAGGGCGCTGCTAAAGATGTAGGCTATATCGCTTTGGAAGCCCCATTAAGTCCAATTGCAGGGGTCGAAAGTGATAATAATATCAAGCTAGGCTTCTGGAGTGATATCTTTGCACGTGAGCTTAACTCCTCGAATGCTGTAAATTCTATAACAGGTGGACCAACTTCAGGCCTTGACACAAATTATCGATTAAGAACTCAATTTATTGCCAATGGTCTGAGTTTTAATGGCTCGCAAGTTCGGTTATTCCAAACCTTAGAATCTGACAATAAGAATTACAGCCAAACATTAGGTATGGCGAGTATTGTTCGTCTGAATACCAATGATCGACCAGAAACTCTAAGCAGTAGCGATAACAATCTTAACAGTAAGGGTATACGTCTAAGTACCGCAGCAAAAACAGATGCACTTGATGGTAATGTCCCGACCCCGGCCTTGAATGGAAGTGATGCTCCTATATTTCATGATTCTGAGGGTTTATATTTATATAGCCCAAATATTAACTTAGTGCTTGGTAATATGTACCAGCCTTTCGTTGTCGGTTCAGAAAACAATAATATTATTTTAGAAGTGACACGTATTCCCAATATCCCTGCTATTTATAATCAAATTTATCAGAATTATGGGGGCGAACTAGGCATGACAGATTTAAAGGGTTCGACCTGTAATGTCTATAGTTGTGGTACACCGATTAAAAATAATGCGTCAGATACCACCGCACTTTATCAAGGGCGTAATGCGACTCACAGCAGCATCTCAATAGGAACTACAGAGCGTATCTCAGGGACGAATATGCTGCGTGCCAAGGATGGTGTGAATTCAACAGGTATCATATTTAAAAATACTGATGGTGTAAGTAAGAATTTTGGATCTGCTGTCATTGATGGGGTCCTGATTCAGCATCTGAAAATTAGAACAACTGGTCTTTAAGGGAGTATAAGAATGTCCAAATTAGTAACACTCTGTGCATTATTATGTACTTCTATGGCCAGTCTTGCCGGATTGGAAGCCCTTGATCAGCAAGCACTAACCAATACAGTGGGGCAGGGTGGAGCTGATCTTAACTGGACTTTATCTTTAAACCATGTTTATGCGACAGATTTAAGTAAAGATAAAATTTCTCGGCTTGATGGAAGTGGCAACCCGCTAGAAGTATTTTATGTTCTAGATCCCACCGCTTGTGGAGTAACAAAACAATTTTGCCGTCTGGCAATAGCGCCGAATAACCATGTCGATGCCAATGGAAATAAAAAGTGGTTAGTCTTTAAAGGCATTCAAGGCACGATTCAGATTGATAAGTTTTCGATCGATGGAACAACCATCATTAATCATCGTAATGAACCACAAACGGCGATGCAAATTACCTTTTATGATCACCAGCCTTTAAAGATCCGTAATTTAGGCTTTAATACAGTTTCCATTGAAACGGGTACAGGTGCTGGCGCCTTGGAAGGTTATGCCAATACAGGTGTTTATAGTACGTATACAGGGCGTACCTATAATGCCGATGGAATTTATACAACCGCGCCCCAAGATGTTCCTTCATTTGATAAAGGTGCTGAAAAAGGATTTATGGGGTTGAACGTTCATGGAAATCTGCATACGTCAGGCAATTTGAAAATATTTGGTTATAACTGTACAGGTGGAGCACAAAGTCGTTGTTAGTAACAACGTCAAGTACAGCATAAGGATATATAAATGAAAAAAACAACAATAAAGTTGAAATTGCTAACAGTATGCATGTGTCTTATACAACAAAGTTATGCACTTGAAACTATTGAAGAGCAAGAATTGAGTGAAGTCACTGGACAAGATGGTATGGTGATTACTCATGAAATTTCTAAAGCCAGTATTGCTCAAGCCAATTGGTATGATCCAAATCCAACTGCCAACACTAAAATGGGTTTAGGTCTACATAATGTTGAGATTATTGGCAAAGATAATAAACCAATCATTAGTCAACTTGAAATAGATGTAGGTGCCACTTCACAAGGGGCAGGACTTCGGCTAGCTGCAAGTGTTTCACCGTTTCAAGCCACTGCAGATTTAAAATTGGTAAAGATCGCCTGTACGACCAATCCATGTAGTCAATCTGCGAATAGTATTCGGACTGCGGGTACTCAATCTAATCAAAGTTTGGGGACATTAGGGATTAGTACCTCTACACCGCTTAGTGTGCTATTACAAACCAGTGCAGGTCTATTTAATAAAGATTCAATTGCCAGTATCGATTTTCAACTTAAAAATGCCACGATTAGTCATAAATTAGGTGAAAATAGTCTGATTTTGAATGACTTTAACTTTAACTTCGCGGGTCAAGGATATATGTACATTGACCCGGATGAAGGAGTGGTACTGACCACACGAAATGGCAGCCAAGATCATTATGTGGATCTAAAGCGTGCTGAAGATATGACCAATATCGCGGCTGGCCGGGTTAATCCGACCAATCCAGGGGTTAATATTGACTTACGTTATAATACGCCAAATAATGAACGTAAAAATATTATGCGTTTAGGGGCTTCGGGTGCAGTCACTAACGCAAGATTATCAATGAGTGCCGATCAAACCCAGATCGGTACTTTTGATGTTAGTAACAAGGTGAATGGTGTACTAGAGCGTCAGGACAAAGCTGCAACAGGTTACAGTGGCCTGGTCGGAGAAGGTGGGTTAAATCTAGGCTTGTCTGCAGATTTTACAGGTGATAATAGTACTGGGCTTCCAGCAACTATGGCACCGACAACACTTGAGATTGGTCATACCGGTAAGGGAAGTCATGCTGTGCAATTTTCCAAGCTCAGACCCTTGACTACACGTAATGCTGACGGATCCTTACATGGTAAAAATGCTTATATCGACTTTGGAAATATATATATAAATACCATTACTGCAAAAAGTCTCGATTTCATAATCAATGAAAATATGCAAAAGACTTTAGGTAGTAGTAGCACTGTACTTAAACAGACACTCAGTACCACCACGAATGGAGAGGATTTTGCCTATATCGCCGTACGTGGAATGGATTTTCAGTCCATTGCTGCTAAAGCACGTTTCATATCAGATAACTCTTTGGCGGAAATTGGTGGCGATGGTGGTTCATGGGGAATCGGTATTCCTATTTATAATTTAAATGCCAATGTTGCCTTGTCTGGAACGACTTATGGAACAAACAATAAGCAAGCAATTGCGTATAACATTATGGCATCTACAGAAGGCTATGGAATTGACAAGAAAACCGGTTTACCAAGCACAACCTCGATTATATTGATTGATGGCAAGAATGGCGATCATGGTGAGGCTGTTAACTATTATGCTGGTTTTAGGAATATCGATGCTTTGATCAAGTCAGAAGGAATTATTAGTTATAAAGATGAAGGTATTTATATTCGTGCCGATAAACTGCTGATTGGAGCTAAAGCTGAGCTTGCGATTGGTCAATTACCAGGATCTAAATATAATTGTACCAATGCATCGGTCACTAAATGCGGAAGCTATGTGCCTCATGATAATTTTTCTAAACGTGATGATGTCCTGACTAATATTGCTTTTAAACTTGATGGAAACGGCGAGCTCCTCATCATTCCAGGAGTGGATCCGACCAGCGATTCACCAGATACCAACTTCCTGTCATTTGATGCAAATTTTAAGTTTAGACCCCTTACCGCAGAAGAAACTGCAAATAAAGATAATCTGGGCAGCTATTTTAGTATTGCCAATGAAGATATTGATTCAGCCGGGGTATTAAAAACTTCGTCAATTAACTTTAACCGGATGGAAGGTCATTTGGGTGTCAAAGCAAAAGTTCGTGTCAGTGCAGATACAGTGACTTTGGATAATCAGGTCAAACTCAATTATGAAAATAATATTGCAACACCATTTAAAACCAATTTTGCCATGGCGACCAATGGCAATATGCAAAACATGGCAAGTATTGCACTGACTGGTGGAACCATTCGTAGCACGATGGGAATCACACCACGTTAAAAATCAGGATGAGAAAAATGAAAAAAATAATATTAAAAAGTCTAGTGGTAGCTATGATGGGCCTAAGTGGTCAGGTATCTGCATTAACCTCATTGGAAGACCAAGAGCTCTCAGAAGTCAATGGGCAGGCTTTATTGTCAATGGAGGTTCAGTCTGGATTTAACCAGATGGATAATCTAGGAGCTACTTATGACCAGAGTAATATCTCATTTTATAAATTAGGCCTGGAAGCCGAGATGGAAATTAATACCAATATAAAAAAGCTACAACTCGGGTGTGGCGGTGTTAATGGTGCAACCGGCTGTGATATTGATATTGATCATATTGCCTTAAGTGGTAATCCTACGAATGGCGCGGATCGTGCCGCGACTTCAGCTCTGATTACTAATCCATTTGTACAATTTGCCATAAAAAATCCAAATCAGGCATCTACACGTGAAGTTTTAGGTTTCCGTTTAAGTGCGGAAAAGATTTCAGGTCTATTGACAATGGGGACAGAAAATAGTGCTACACCAAATGGTATTAACAGTTTCAGTGGTTATATGAAAACAAAATCTTCATCAGGAGTTGCAACAACCGCTCCTCGTGTCATGGATTATGCTGCAACTGGAATGAATATTGAGGGCACGGTAAAAGGCACTATATTAGGTCAACCATTACCTCTGGATTTACATTACACATCTAGCAATTATGCTTTCCAGTTAAATTCTACAACAGCACCTTTTACTATTCCTGCTACGATAGTGTCAGGAACAAGAATGAAAGAAGTTGTACTAAAAGGGACAGGGACAGTAGGTCGTATTGATTTTAAAGGACCATTAAAAGCAGAATTATTGGATGGAGCATTAAAATTAGATAAAGATATTACAGGCTACTTAACCGGGCTACAGACAGACATTACTGTTAAACAAAATCTCGGACTTATTCATGCTTTATATTTAAATAATCCAGCTTCACTCTCCTTGCAATCCCAAAGCATTTTATGGCCTGGTGCAGCAGTCGCAGCAAAACAAGGGTGGTGGCTGGCAATGGAAGATGAAGTGGATTTAGGAAGTATTTCACCTTCATATAGTGTGCCAATTTCAGATGCTGTTTTAAAGCAAACTATTGCAGGAATTAACCATGATTTAACCACTAATGTGCGAGATTGTGGAAGTCTGGTTTTTGGTTGTGTGCTAGGAAGTGCACTTGATGTAAAGGAAATTAAAAATCCTGCGCTACTTGATTTCCCTCTTACTAATTTAACTTTACAAGGCCAGAACTTTAAACCGAACTGCTTTGGTGGACACAAATTCTGCTAAGTTTAGTTATAAAAAATCCCGCATTACGCGGGATTTTTTATAAGAAAGCAAAATTATTTAGCAATTTTTGCCAATAATTCTTCTTTCGAGATATTTACAGATTCAGCATCACGACGGCCTTTATATTCAAACGTACCTGCATCTAAGCCTTTTTCGCCAATTACAATACGGTGTGGAATACCTGTCAGCTCAAGATCAGAGAATTTCACGCCCGGACGTTCGTTACGGTCATCAAGTAATACGTCAAAACCTGCAGCTTGTAATTCAGCATAGAGTGCTTCCGCAGCTTCCATAGTTCGTGGAGATTTGTGTGCATTCATCGGCACAATGGCAACTTCAAACGGTGCAATGGCAGTTGGCCAGATAATGCCTTTCTCATCAAAGTTCTGCTCGATTGCAGAAGCTACTACACGCGTTACACCAATACCATAACACCCCATTGTTACAGTGAATGGTTTGCCATCTTCACCCAAGACTTTACAACCTAAAGCTTCAGAGTATTTTTGACCCAACTGGAAGATATGACCCACTTCGATACCACGTTTGATTTGAAGCGTGCCTTTACCATCTGGAGATGGATCGCCTTCAACCACGTTACGTAGGTCATAAACTTCAGTGAACTGCGCATCACGTTCCCAGTTTACACCTGTTGCGTGTTGATCTGCTGCATTTGCACCTGCAACAAAGTCAGACAATACAGATGCTGCACGATCAACAATGACGGTGATACCTTTTCCGACCAGACCTTGAGGACCGACAAAGCCAGCAGTTAAGCCAAGTGTTTGAAGTTGTTCTTCAGTAGCAAATGTCAAAGGTGCAGCAATTAAAGGATGTTTTTCAGCTTTAATTTCATTCAGTTCATGATCGCCACGAAGGAATAAAGCAACCACAGGAACGGAACCATCCTCTTTTGCAATGCCTTGAACAAGCAATGCTTTTACTGAATGGGCAGGATCGGTACCCAAGAATGCTGATACATCTGCAATGGTTTTTTGATTTGGTGTATCTACCAGTTTGAGTTCTTGTGTAGGTGCCGCACGTTCACCGACAAGTACTGCTTCTGCCATTTCAATATTGGCTGCATAGTCAGATTCAGTCGAGAAGGCGATATCATCTTCACCGCTTGAAGCCAGCACGTGGAATTCGTGAGAACCTGAACCACCGATTGAACCGGTATCTGCTTGAACCGGACGGAAATCTAAACCAAGACGGTTGAAGATTTTGCAATAGGCTGCATACATGTCGTCGTAGGTTTGTTGCAGTGATTCCTGGTTGGCATGGAAAGAGTAGGCATCTTTCATGATGAATTCACGTGAACGCATTACGCCAAAACGGGGACGAATTTCGTCACGGAATTTGGTTTGTACCTGGTAGAAGTTTGCAGGCAATTGCTTGTAGCTTTTTAATTCGTTACGTGCAAGGTCAGTGATCACTTCTTCATGCGTCGGACCCAGAACAAATGGGTTGCCATGGCGGTCGTTGAAGCGTAAAAGTTCAGGGCCGTATTGTACATAACGACCTGATTCTTCCCACAAAGATGCAGGTTGAGTCACCGGCATATAGACTTGAAGTGAACCGACTTTGTCCATTTCTTCGCGAACGATCGCTTCAACTTTATTTAATACGCGAACGCCCATCGGCAACCAGGTGTATAGACCTGAAGCCAACTTACGAATCATACCGGCACGAAGCATCAGCTGATGGGAAATAACCTCAGCATCGTTCGGGGTTTCTCTTAACGTTGCAAATAAAAAGCGACTCGCGCGCATGGAAACTGTCCTAAAAAATTAAGCGTTAAAGCAGGGATTATACAATAAAAAATGAGGTGAGCATTTGGGAATGTCACCTCATTGTGTTGCATTAAATTATGCCATGATTTTACGTGCCTGACGCAGCATAAAATTCTTAAAGTCATCCAGGTAGGTAAAGATCACCGGCACCACCACCAAGGTCAGCAGGGTAGAGGTAATCACGCCACCAATCACCGCATGCGCCATCGGTGCACTTTGTTCGCCACCTTCACCTAGCCCTAGGGAAAGTGGCACCATGCCCATGACCATCGCGCTGGTAGTCATCAGAATAGGACGCAAACGGGTTTTACCAGCGGCAATAATCGCATCATAGCGGTTTTCACCGCGATCCATGGCTTTCTTGATAAAGTCGATCAGCAGAATCGCATTCTTGGTTACCAATCCCATCAGCATAATAATGCCGATAATCGAGAACAGGTTCATGGTTGAGTTAAACAGGAACAAGGCCAGAAACACGCCAATCAGTGACAGTGGCAGTGAGGCCATAATTGCTACAGGATGGATAAAGCTATTGAACTGTGAACCGAGCACAATATAGATAAAGACAATCGACAGGGTAATCGCAGTCAGTGCATAACCTGCGGATTCTGCCATGTCGGCATTGGAGCCTTGAGTGTCGAAACTATAACCCGGTGGCATATCGAAATTTTCTTGCAAGCGGCTGATATCCGTCCCGATGTCGCCTGCAGGACGTCCTGAAGTATTGGCCTCGACCAGAACTTCACGAGCCAGATCACGTCGGTTAATTTGTGAAGCGCCGAGCTTTTCTTCAAATTTGGCCACGCTCGAAAGCGGAATCAAAATAGGTTGATTATTGGTATCCGTTTTATTCGAGGTGATAAACATATTCTGTAAATCGCTAGGCAAGCTGCGCTGGTCTTCGGTCAGGCGCAGATTCACATCATAGGTTTCACCTTTTTCATCCTGCCAGGTGGTAACATCATCACCGGCAATCAGCGGACGCACTACATTGGCTATCTGATTGACCGATAAACCTAAATCACTGGCCAAGACGCGATTAATCTGTACATCAAGAGTCGGCTTGGGTTCTTTTAATGAAGTTTCTAGATCGACAATGCCATTAATCTTCGCCATTTCAGTCATAAAACGATCGGAAATTTTTTTCAGTTCATCCAGATCTGGACCTTTGATCGAGATCATGATCGGCTTCTGACCGCCTGACACGGTTTCATCAGCGGATGCCACCGAAGTAATGCTGATTCCGGCCACCGATTGCAGGCGCTGGCGGAACTCATTATTCAGGTCATTCAGTGTCTTTTCACGTTCGGTACGCGGAGTTACAGTCACCCGTAAACTGACATGGTTTTTACCGCGGTCGGTTGCGCCATTAATCACGCCATAGGTGGCTTTGACATCCGGATGTTGCCGAATAATCTCATCCACCTGTTGCAGTTTGGCCTGTGAATATTCAAGTGATGAATCGACCGGTGTTTCAAACTTGATCCGGATTTCGCCTTTATCCGGAACCGGTACAAATTCGGTGCCGATCAATTTGGATAATCCCAGAGCACCAAATAAAGAAGCGACAGCAATTAATAAAGTAATCAATCTGAAGCGCAGCGCCAGTTTTAATAATTTTTCATAAACATGGCTTAAGTTATCCAGCTTGCCGGAGATCCAGCTAAAGAAACGTTTCACCCGACCTGGTTTTTTATTCGGATCTTTTTTCTTTTCTGCCCAGTGTGCAGAAAGCATCGGATCCAGAGTAAAGCTGACAAACATTGAGATCAGAACGGCCATACTCACCGTGACCCCGAACTGGTAGAAGAAACGGCCAATAATTCCGCCCATAAAGGCCACAGGCAGGAATACGGCGACAATGGTCAGTGTCGTGGCCAGCACGGCTAAGCCAATTTCTTTGGTGCCATCGAGCGCGGCAGTCACATGATCTTTGCCCATATCGGCATGCCGAACAATATTTTCACGCACCACAATCGCATCATCGATCAACAGGCCAATACTCAAGGACAGCGCCAGCAAAGTCATCATATTGATGCTAAAGCCAAAGGCCCAGATAAAGGTCAGCGTGCCCAAGAGTGCAATGGGTAGGGTCAAACCGGTAATCACAGTTGAACGGAAAGAGCCTAAAAATAATAGGACAATCAGCACAGCCAGTACCGCACCTTCAATAATGGTGCGGGCTACATCGCCAATGGTGCCGCGGATACTTTTGGAGGAATCTACCACTACTTGTAAAGTAGTGCCTTGGGGAAGCTGCGCCTCAATACTTTCTAAAGCTGCATAGCTCTTGTCGACTACTTCAATGACGTTTGCATCTGAACTGCGCAAAATATCAATTGCCACTGCGGTTTTACCATTCAAAAAGGCAGCCGATTCCAGCTCTGCCTGACTGTCTTGAATATTGGCCACTTGTCTGAGGAAAATCGGTACGCCGTTTTTATTGGCAATAACCAGATCGCCGAAGGCGAGGGGATGCAGTACTTTGGAATTGATTTCAATGACCAGTTCCGAATTACCCGATTTAAGCGTCCCCCCCGGGACTTCAATATTCTCGGCCTTTAAGGTGTTAATCACACTGTCCACACCAATGCCAAAGGCTTGTAGTTTTTGTGGTTCCACCTGAATCCGGATCTGGCGCTGCGCATCACCCAGCAGGTTGACCGTTCCGACGCCCGGGACTGTACGCAATTGTGGCACAATTCGCTGATCCAGATAGGAACTGAGCGCTTTCACATCCATATTGTCGGATTCAAATACGATCGACATTACCGCATTCGCCGTCGGGTCATAACGTTCTACAATCGGCTCCTGAATCTCATCACGAAATTCAGCAGTTACAGAAGCGATTTTATCCCGCACGTCCTGAGCTGCTGTGGTAGATGTCACATCCAGATTAAATTCAGTGGTGATGATGGACAGGCCTTCACTGGACTGGGAAATCACCTGTTTCAAACCGGAAATGGTATTGATCTGATCTTCGAGTTTCTTGGTGATTTCCGATTCAACCGTTTCCGGAGAAGCGCCCGGATAGTTGGTATAGATCACCACAAAAGGGAAATCGACATCAGGAAATTCTTCAACGCCCATCCGCTGCCATGAAGCCAGCCCCAGCACCATCAGGCAGAACATCATCATGATGGTAAAAACCGGATACTTCACACTAATTCGGGTAAACCACATATCAATGATCCTGTATGAATGGTTTTAGTTGGCGCGAAGGGTGACAGTTTTTTGCAGATCGGCTTCGCTAAACTTAACCCGGCTGACCTGATCGCTGCTCTCCAGTCCTTGAACCACGGCAATGTTGTCGCTATAACGCTGTTCTAGTACCTGAACATTGACTTTGATAATTTTATTCTGGCGTATTATCCAGACATAAGGTTTATTCTGAATGTCTTGAACAGTATCTAATGGAATCAGCTGGCCAGAAATCTGTTGTGAACTCAGAATGTTGCCTTCAACGAAGGAGCCGATACTTAGCGAAGGAATGGTTTCATTCGGCGTGGCAAAGAATTCGATCTGGCGACTGGCCTGATCTGCAATGGGGGAAATCCGGCTAATTACGGCAGTGAGCCGATTTGGATTACCTTGAATGTTGTATTCGACCTGACTGCCCAGTCTTAAACCTGATTGCAGATCACTAGGTACGCGTGCTTGAATTTCCAGCCGTTTCGGATCGACAATTTCAAACAGGGTTTGTCCAATGGCAACGGTTTGACCCGGTTCAACCTGACGTTGCGTAATCACGCCACTGATCGGACTGGTCATGGTGCCATCACGATCGGCTTTCTGGGCAATATCGACATTGGCTTGCTGGGCGCGGACATTTTCAAGCTGGGCCTGATAATCGACCTGACTTTGTTCATATTCTACTTTTGAAATAAAACCCTGATCGAGCAGGCGCTTTTTACGCTGCATCATGTTGCGAGCCTGATTGGCTTGCGCTTGAGTAGAGGCCAGATTTGCACGTGCCTGTGCCAAGCGGGCTGCATTGTCCTGATTATTCAGGCGTACCAGCACCTGTCCTTTAGAAACCGTTTGACCTACCTGCGCGTTTACGCTGGTAGCAGTAGCAGAGACCTGTGACTGTATGCTGCTTTGATTGACTGCACGAATGGTGCCGGTGAATGCGGTTTTTTGAACTGAATTGCCAGATTGAACTGCAACTAGATCTTGAGGAATGACTTCAATGGATTTGGGTGTTTCGGTTTGCTGTACGGGTTCATTTTTATCACAAGCCACTAAAAACATATTTAAGCAAAGTGCACTCATGATCAGGATAGAGCGCGGGGAAGGCATATTTAAATCATGAGAATGCGGTGCAGTTTGCATATGAGTCCTTTTAGCTGGCTATGGATCAAAACCACGGCTAGCTATTTGTATTTATTCAAGTGCTTTTAAACGGGCGATAATTTTGTCGTATTCTGCTTCCAGATTTCGATAGCGACTTTGTAAAGATTGAATATTTTCTTTCTGGGAATCGAGATTTTTCTGGTTATTGTCTAATGTTGTTTTCAGGTGTGCCGGTGGGGTTTTACCTTTACGTAAATATTCACGTTCCTGACGCACAAACATGACCCGATCTTTTTGCAGTTGCTTCATTTGTTCTTGCTGAAAATCAATCTGTTTTTTTAACTGGACCAGGCTATCGTTTTTTTTCTGTAAAGCGGTCTGGCTATTGCTATAAGCACGCTTGAGTTTATGATCTTCGGCAATCCGCTTAGCCTGTTGAGCACGCTGTGGCGCCTGTCTGATATCCGCTTCGGCATTATAAGGACGCGCACGTTTAATGACCTGCATATTCTGGTCAAGTGCTTCATAACCATAACGGATATGATTTGGTGTGACGTTAGTACTGATATTGGCCACACCCTTGCTGTCATAATAACGATACCAGGTGGCTTTTTGCGGGAGTTGGTTGCTACTCGCGCACGTTAAGCTCACCTGTAACAGTAGCAGCACAACAACAATGAATTGACCAGTCATTTTATTTTTATCAATGACAGCAAGTTTTCTTAAAAACTGACTCATCATTGGCTCCCCGAATTTAAAGTTGACTAAATTACTTATTTTAAAGTAATAATCTTGTTATATTAGACTTAAATTTATCAATAAAAAACTACCGTTAGTCAAAAAAAAACCAATAACGATAAGAAAATGTGAAGCTGTTATTAAAAATAAATGATTTTGTCTACTTGTGTAGAAAATGTTCATTGATAATACAAGTGACTTTATGTTAAAAATGTTTATCGATCGTAATAAAATAATCCTATGAGCCTTATGGCATATAGTTTCTAAAATGGGAAGGGTTAAACAAATGGACGATAAATTCCAAAATCTAAAAATTATGGTTATTGATGACTCAAAGACCATTCGTCGTACTGCGGAAACTCTTCTTCAACGCGAAGGTTATGAGGTCATTACTGCAGTAGACGGTTTTGAGGCTTTGTCAAAAATTGCCGAAGCAAATCCAGATATCGTTTTTGTAGATATTATGATGCCGCGCCTGGATGGTTATCAAACCTGCGCCTTAATCAAAAACTCTCAGAATTACCAGAATATTCCTGTGATTATGCTATCGAGTAAAGATGGCTTATTTGATCAGGCCAAAGGTCGTGTCGTGGGTTCAGATGAATACCTGACCAAACCTTTTAGTAAAGATGAATTGCTCAATGCAATCCGTAACCATATTAGTGCTTAATATTTGATTTTTTTGGGGAATTGGCATGGCACGTATCCTAATTGTGGATGACTCACCGACAGAAACTTTTCGCTTTAGAGAGATTCTTTCTAAACACGGCTTTGATGTGATTGAAGCAGCCAATGGCGCAGATGGCGTCACCATGGCACAGGCAGAATTGCCGGACCTAGTCCTGATGGATGTGGTTATGCCGGGCGTGAATGGTTTTCAGGCGACCCGCCAGATTGCACGTGGTGCAACGACCAAACATATTCCAATCGTGATTGTGAGTACTAAGGATCAGGCCACTGACCGTGTATGGGGCAAGCGTCAAGGCGCAGCGGATTATCTAACAAAACCAGTCGATGAAAAACAATTAATAGATGTAATTAAGCAGCACCTCAATGCAGGATAAGCTCTATGGCAGCAAATGGATTTATCGAATTGCTTCGCATTGCGAAACGGGGGAATAAAAACTACGTTTCCAATGGCAATGAAGTTAACCGATGGTCGGGCATTGCTTTTGAGATGATGGGGCAATATTTTGTTGCCCCGCTGGGGGAAGTATCAGAAGTGATTTATCCCCCAGAATATACGCCGGTACCCAAGACGCAAGCATGGGTGTTGGGTCTGGCGAATATCCGGGGAAGACTGTTATCGGTTTCTGATCTGACGCAGTACGTATCAGGGCAGAGCAGTCAATTTTCACCGACTCAAAAAGTATTATGTATCAACCATAATGACCAGTATGTGGGTTTGGTCGTAGATCAAGTTTTGGGTATACAACATTTCAATAAGAAAAGTTTCTTTTCGAAGAAATCTGAATTGGATAAAAACTTACAAGAATATTGTCAGGGGTTTTTCCATCAGCACAACCAGCAGTGGCATGTGTTTTTATTCAGTCGTCTGTTGCAAAATCCAAAATTTATGAACGCATCTATAAAATTTATAAATTAAATGTCGCGCTCGAAACTAAGCAAGGCGTCAACCGGGGAGAGGCTGCATGGGCTTTAAACTTAAAAAGAAAAATACAGGTGAGAGCACTGGCCGCAAAGGCGGTAATGCTTTTTTAGCTAAGATTCAAACGCAAGTAGATCAGTTATCACGTGTCTTCGGTGATAGTGAGAAATCAAAACCGCTGATTTATGGGGCAGCAGGCTGTCTTTTAGCCGCACTGATCACTTTATTGTATCTTTTTTATAGTGTTCCACGTACCAACGAACTCACTCAGAGTCTGGGTGACCTGCGTCTCCTCTCGCAAACCATTTCGCGCCAGGCGACTGAGGCGACCGCTTCCGGTACGCCAGAAGCTATGAAAAACCTGACTGACTCGCAAAAAGCCTTTGCTGAAAATCTTGAGACAGTTAAAAGTATTCACTCCAATAATGATGCGTTGCAGGCGGTTGATAAACAGTGGACAGAAGTTTCCAACAGTATTGATCTGATTACCTCGCAACAAAAGATTATTAACCAGTTATACGACACCAACATCGCGATTGGTGAAGCGATTCCGGGGATTCAGGCGGAATATAACTTGATGGTCGACCAGATGGCACGTCAAGATATGCCATCGAACCAGGTGGTTATTGCCAAAAACCAGGTATTCATTGCAGAACGTATCTTACGTTCAATCAGTTTGGTACTGACAGGTAATGATGGTTCACGTGAATCTGCGGATGACTTCAGTGCCGATACCGAAACTTTTGGTTCTTATCTGAATGCACAGTTAAATGGTTCTGCTGAACTGGGTGTACAGCGTATTGCTGATCCAACCCTGCGTGAATCTCTGGAAGGCATCAAGGCTGAATATGATGACGTACTGGAATCTGCATCAGCGATTATTCTGAAAAACTCTACACAGATCGTAAAAGTTCGTCAGGCAGCCGCATCTATTTTTTCTCAATCTGATGTGCTTTTGGACAACCTGAATAAATTATCGGGTAACTCAGGTCTTAAAACGGTTGTTCCGGCAGTCCTTCTGATCGCGTTATTAGTCGGTTTCTTGCTGTGTGTATTCAAGTTACTTTCTCTGCGTGGCTTGTCGGATAAGCAGCGTGTAGGCCGTTTACAAGAAGAATATGACCGTAACCAGAATGCGATTTTACGTTTACTGGATGAGATCGCCGATCTTGCAGACGGTGACTTGCGTTCATATGCAACAGTATCTGAAGACTTTACTGGTGCAATTGCCGATTCGATTAACTTTGCGATTGACCAGTTACGTGACCTGGTATCGCGTATTACTGAAACTTCACAAGAAGTTGCGCAATATACTGCAACTACACAAAGCATTACCAACCAGTTAGCTGAAGCATCTGAGCATCAGGCACAAGAAATTGCCGGTGCTTCTGCAGCGATTAACGAAATGGCATTGTCGATTGACCAGGTATCTGCCAACGCCGATGAATCAGCGGTGGTAGCAGAGCGTTCAGTACAAATTGCTGCAAACGGTGCGGATGTCGTACATCGCTCGATTGAGGGTATGGACACGATTCGTGAACAGATTCAGGAAACTTCAAAACGTATTAAGCGTTTGGGTGAATCTTCTCAGGAAATTGGTAACATCGTTGCCTTAATTAACGATATTGCTGACCAGACGAACATCCTGGCATTAAACGCAGCGATTCAGGCATCGATGGCCGGTGAAGCGGGTCGTGGTTTCGCGGTCGTAGCCGATGAAGTACAGCGTCTTGCGGAACGTTCAGCTTCTGCAACCAAGCAGATTGAAGGCCTGGTAAAAACCATTCAAACGGATACGAACGAAGCCGTTATTTCGATGGAACAAACTACATCGGAAGTTGTACGTGGTGCGAACTTGTCTAAAGATGCCGGTGTAGCACTAGATGAGATTCAAACGGTATCGAATAACCTGGCGAAACTGATTGCGAACATTTCTGATGCTGCGAAACTGCAGTCAGCATCTGCAGGTCATATTGCGACCACGATGAATGTCGTACAGGAAATTACCTCGCAAACCACCAGTGCAACCTTCGATACAGCACGTTCAGTATCTGAACTGGCAAACATGGCCGATGCATTACGTGAATCTGTATCTGACTTTAAACTACCAGAATAAAGTCAGACATGATGGGGAAATGTGTCTTGACCGCGGTTGAGACACATTCAGAAAATACAGATAAAGCCTCGACAAGATGTACTTAACTTCATACGTTAGGTATCGCGTGACGGTCACAATTAAGTTTGAGCGCCCTTCTTGGCGGCATAACGTAAGAAGCATGAGCTATGAAAGAAATATTAAAAAATTTAGTTGAAACGACAACGCTTCCTGAAGATAGTTATCTTGACCAAGATGCAGAAATTCTTGAAATTTTTGTTGAGGAAATCGAAGAGATCTTCGTTGAGTTAAATGCTTTATTTCCAGAATGGTTGACTAATCCAGATCATCAAGAAAATCTGAAGACCATTCGCCGCCATTTTCACACCCTGAAAGGTTCAGGCCGCATGGTCGGGGCAAAATCGGCAGGGGAAATGGCCTGGGCGGTTGAAGATACCTTAAACCGGGTTTTGTCCGGTTCGATTCAGCTAACACCGACGGTGCAAAAATTTGCCCAAGCGGTACTGAATGTCTATCAATATGCTTTATATCCAAAATTCAAACATGTACAGCAATTGGATCTCGACCTGCGTCCAATGGTGCTCTTGGGACAACAATTACAACAACAAATTTCGCCTGAGCCTGCATTGGAAGAATTACTGGCATTGGCAGTTCATTTGACTGCTGAAGGTCAGATGACAGGTCTTGAGCTTGCAGACAATGAGCCAAGTGAAGCTGAGCTAACAGTAGCGCCAGTAGAAGTACCGGTTCGCAGTGATATCGAAGAAACTGTGGCGATCTTTATTGAAGAAGCAGAAGAGCATCTGGAAACGATTGCCACCTTCCTTCGCACTGAAGATGAAAAATCACAAGATTATAATGCGCTAATTCGTGCGATTCATACCTTGCGCGGCAGTTCATCCATGGCGCAGATTGAGCAGATTTTTGAGGCCAGCTCTAAAGTAGAGCATCTGTTCAAAACTTTGCTACAGGATGAAATTGCTTCTACTTCAAAAGAAACTGCTTTACTGATTCAGTATGCCGAGTTTGTCAGTGACTATCTGCATTTGCTACGTCAGGGCAACACTGCAAAACTGGATGCGGTATATGCCACCTTTGAGCGTGTCTGGAATGATTATGGCTTTGCAGTTACTGAAACCAATAGTATTCAGACGCAAGGCTTGGTGTCCAAACTGGTTGAGCTGGATATTGATCTGTTATTGGATGCCGAGTTTGAATTTGATAAACGCGCCCAAGTCGATTATCCGGAATATATTCAGGCACTCAGCCAGCAGGCTGCGGAATTGCTGGCACATACAGAAAGCCGGGCAGCGCAGGGAATTCATGAATTCACTGCCGATCTGAAATCGGCTTATGATGCGCTGCTTGAAAAGCCAGTGCTGCTAAACAGCGATTATGCCTATGAATTGTTCGCACAGGCGCACCAGGAATTTATTCATTTATTTGATACCTTGGCCGCAGGACAGCGCGTCATTCTGAATGATGAGATTCAAAAAATACTCAGTGAACTGTCTGCATTTGTGCAGCAGGATCTCGAGATATTTGCTGAAGATACTAGCAATCAGAATGTTGAGCTAAGCTCAGAGAGCACACAGGTGGCTGAAACTGTCGCGACTGGTAGTGTGGATTTTGCTGGCTTGAGCCAACGTATCGCTGCGGATCGTCAACAGCAGCAAAGTACTGAAACCAACCGTGATTTTGATGAAGAATTATTAAGTATCTTCCTGGAAGAAGCGGATGAATTGCTGGCAGGGATTGATGAAGATCTGAATACCTGGAGTAAAAAACAGGACGATACAACCTCACTGAACAATCTGATGCGTCATTTGCATACCTTAAAAGGTGGTGCAAACATGATTGCAGCTTTGCATATCGGTTTGATTGCACATGAACTGGAAAGTATTTATGAGCGGGTGATCCGTCAGCAAATTGCCGTGACACCTGCTTTAATCCAGATTATTCGTCTGGTTCAGGATAACGTTTCCGATCGTATTCAATCCATTCGAGAAGACGGTATTGATTATCCTGCACCAGAAGCGATTGCGATTCTGCAAAATATTCAGGTGCTGGTGTCTGGACAAGCTGTTGCTGCTGCGGAGAGCGCGAATACTGTAGTTGAAGTTGCAGAGGTCCAAGCGACATCAATTTCTGAGTCGCAACTTGAAGAGTCAGCAACGACTGAACATCCTGCAACTGATCTGGCAGAAGCTGAAGAATTACTGGAAATCTTGGAATCTCCTGAGGCCACTGAAGACATACCAGTAGAACGTTCTGAAGAAGACGAACTGAAATCGATTGTTGAAGAATCTTTCTTGGAAGAATCCGAAGAGATTCTGGCGAATGCCGAGAAGCTCCTCAATCAATGGTTTGATCAGCGTAGTGACCGTAGTTTATTGCTGCAATTACAGCGTGCTGCCCATAGTATCAAGGGTGGCGCACGTATGATTGATGTTGAAGAAGTGGCCAGTATTGCCTATGAGCTGGAAACGACTTTCGAACAGTTTGCGGTCTACCAATTTAACTCGAATGCTTATGATGGCTTATTGCAGAAAACGCTGGTTTGGTTAAGACAGGCGATTTTCCAGCGTGACTATAACGGTTTTGATCAGCTGTACAGCAGTCTGAAAAAGATTGCTTATGTGGACGTTACTGCGCAATTGCCTGAGCGTCTGGCGAAAACAGATAATCTGGTGGTCAGCACCGACTTCGGCTTTGTTGAAGGTGATGGTACTGAACCGCCACAGATGATGGGTGAGTGGGCGAATAGCGGCACCAGCGATAGCAATAACGAGATGATCCGTATCTCTGCTGATCTGGTCGAGAAGATGATTGACCTGTCCGGTGAGAACTCGATTAACCGTTCGCGTATCGAGATGGACCTGGGTCAGCTAGGCAATACCCTGAACGAGATGGAATTGGCGATCAAACGTCTTGCCGATCAGTTACGTCGAATGGAAGGCGAGCTGGAATCACAGATTATTGCCAAACACGGTTCAGAGAACTCGCGCTATGCTGACTTTGACCCGCTGGAAATGGACCAGTATTCGTCACTCAACCAGCTGTCTAAATCACTGGCAGAATCTGCATCAGATTTGGTCGACTTCAAGAGTACACTGGCCGACAAGATTCGCGAAACTGAAGGTCTGTTATTGCAACAATCCCGTATTCAGGCCGAGATTCAGGAAAGCCTGATGGGTACCCGTCTGGTTCCATTTGATCGGATGTTGCCGCGTTTACAGCGTATCGTGCGTCAAACCTCGACCACCTTGAACCGTCCTGCAGAACTGATCGTACAGAATACCGAAGGTGAACTGGATCGTAACATTCTCGAGCGTCTGGTCACCCCATTTGAGCATATGCTGCGTAACGCGATTGACCATGGTCTGGAAGATACTGCAGATCGTATCGCACTGAACAAGCCGGAAATGGGTTCGATTGTCTTGAACATCAGTCGTCAGGGAACCGATGTAATCGTGTCCTTTAGTGATGATGGTAAGGGGATCGATGCGGAGAAGATTCGTGAAAAAGCGATGAGTCTGGATCTGATCAAAGCGGATCAAGTTATTGATCAGGAAGAAATCCTGCAATTTATCTTCCATCCTGGTTTCAGTACCGCGAAAGCAGTGACCCAGATTTCTGGTCGTGGTGTCGGTCTGGACGTGGTGCAAAGTGAAATCAAATCTCTTGGCGGCCATGTGTCAGTAAGCTCGGAACTGGGCAAGGGCACCATCTTTACGATTCGCGTACCGACGACCGTGGCGGTCAGCGATGCCTTGATGGTGAAAGTGGGCGATCAGCAATATGCGATTTCTCTGGCGCAGATTGACCGAATTGTGCGTATTGCACCGACCACATTGGAAAGCTATTTCAATAGTAAAGATGACTATTTCAAGATCGATGGCGCAAACTATAAGCTGCGTTATCTGTCTGAGTTTGTTGGCAACCAGCCGATTCCACGTCTGAATAATGTTGGTCATTCATTGCCGGTGCTGTTGATTAAAGGTAATAGTGGTCAAACCATTGCCTTGCTGGTCGATCAGCTGGTCGGTTCACGGGCGCAAATTGTAGTGAAACCGATTGGACAGCAGTTTGCCAATGTCGGAGTGGTAGCTGGTGCTACGATTCTGGGTGATGGTCAGGTCTGTCTGATTCTCGATGGACAGAATGTTGCCCGCCAGATTCAGGCGACACAGCGTGTCAAACAGCTGAATGATCAGCGTGATGGTTCGCGTAATGCAAATGCACGTCGTCTGGTGATGATTGTCGATGACTCGGTGACTGTACGTAAAGTGACGTCGCGTCTACTTGAACGTCAAGGCTATGATATTGTCACTGCCAAAGATGGTGTGGATGCGATCGAGCAGCTTGAAAACGTCAGACCGGATCTGATGTTGCTGGATATCGAAATGCCGCGCATGGACGGTTTCGAAGTGACCAATCTGGTTCGTCACCATGATATTCACCGTGACTTGCCGATTATCATGATTACCTCACGTACCGGTGAGAAGCATCGTGAACGTGCATTCAGCTTGGGCGTAACGCACTATATGGGTAAACCGTTCCAGGAAGCGGAACTGTTGGCCAATATCCAGCAACTGATTGCTGAAAAACAGAGGTAATATATGAGTCAGACCAATTCAAGCAATAAAATGGCTGATCAGATTAGCCAGCAGGAACTTCAGCATCTGATTACGGTATCGACCGGATTTATTGATGCCTATATTATTGACTGTCATGGCAAAGATCCGATGTTATTGCCACAAAACATTGTCCTGTCAGCACTGGATAGCAATACTCAGGTCAAAACTGTAGAATGGCATGAGGCACAGTTACCGGTCTATGCAGTGAATGATCCGTCACGTCAAAATGGGGTGGCACTGGTGATTGAGGGGGATGAAATTACTCAGCGCTTTGCCCTGATGTGTAATGAAATGCCGAAAACCATCCGGATTCGTATTTCCGAAGTGGTCGATGTCGATCAGCCGGTGAATGATCCTGCCATCTTTCAATATGTGCGCATGAACGAACAGCTGTTCCATATTCCGAATATGACCAATATTCAGGCTACAATCGGGCTGTAATCCAAACTATAAAATATAAAAAAGGAACTCCATGGAGTTCCTTTTTTATTGCGTTATGAATTTACTTAATTGGCGAGTAAATTCACGAGAATCTGCTCATAGATTTCAGCCAATGGCTCTAAGTCTGCAATATCGACATGTTCATTGATCTGATGAATCGTGGCATTCAATACACCAAGTTCCAGTACCTGTGCGCCGGTAGGGGCAATAAAGCGGCCATCTGAGGTACCGCCCGAAGTCGATAGTTCAGTTTCAGTCCCCGTCACATTCAGAATGGCGGTTTTAGCTGCATTTACTAGTTCACCAACTGGCGTCAGGAAAGGCAGGCCAGATAAAGTCCAAGAAATGTCATAGTCCACACCATGACGATCCAGAATTTCTAAAGTACGTACTTTGAGTTCTTCGGCGGTCACTTCAGTTGAATAACGCCAGTTGCACAATAGGTTCATGGTGCCGGGAACAACATTGGTTGCGCCTGTACCCGAATTGATATTGGAAATCTGGAAGGTCGTCGCCGGGAAATATTCGTTGCCATGATCCCAGACTGTGTCGCACAGTTCAGCAATGGCTTTAGAAGCGGTATGAATCGGATTCACGGCCAGATGCGGATAAGCCACATGACCCTGTTTGCCTTTGACTGTAAGGTTGGCATTTAATGAACCACGACGGCCATTTTTGACTATATCGCCCAGTTTATTACTACTTGACGGTTCACCGACCAGACACCAGGTAATTTTCTCATTACGCGCTTCCAGTGTTTCAATCACTTTCACCGTGCCGTTAATCGATGGACCTTCTTCATCTGAAGTAATCAGGTAGGCAATCGAACCTTTGTGATTCGGATATTTTTCAACAAAACGTTCTGTTGCAACTACCATGGCTGCCAAAGCCGTCTTCATGTCGGCACTGCCACGACCATAAAGTTTGCCTTCACGGATTTCAGGTAAAAAAGGATCTGAGTTCCAGGCATCCAGATTCCCTGTTGGCACGACATCGGTATGGCCAGCGAAACAGAAGACCGGACCTTCTGTGCCTTTGCGTGCCCAGATATTATCTACATCTTCAAAGCGCATGGATTCAATGTTGAAACCAATCTTCTTTAAACGTTCAGCCATGATGTTCTGGCAGTCATGATCAATCGGTGTGACAGAAGGCTGACGTAATAGTTGCAGGCTTAAATCGAGGGTAGCGGAAGAGCTCATACGGTATTCAACAGTCGATAATTTTTTCGGTTCTATAATAGGCGAATATAGGCTTGAATGTGAACGACTGATATAAAAAAACCCTATCTGGGATAGGGTTCTGTGAGCGTTTAGGAAAAAACTAGTTTTGACGGATTTCGTCAGAGGTTTTTTCAGCAGTATTGGTTACCGCATCGCCAGCTTTAGACACATCTTTGCCCATGCCTTTTACGGTGTTACAGCCAGTCAATACAAAAGCCATCATTAATGAAGCAGCAAGAATTTTTTTCATCATCATCTCCGTATAATCAATAATAAAATTATTATGATGTGGGACTTAGAGTAGAAAATATACGCTCTAAAAAATATGTGGTTTTCATAGTGCTTCGGTTAATAAATGTAATGCTTTATAGGGGCTTATGCGATGGATGCTGGATCAGCACCGGATTGCGATACATATAAAAGTCATCACTATCGAGTTTGTTATAAAGTCCATCCGTCCACCAGATCGCAGCTGAACTGCTCGGCCGGGCTTGCGGATAAATCCATTCATGTCGTTGCAGACGATAGAAACCGTGCTGTGCAGCAGGAATATGCTGTCCCCATAAGCCCAGACGACGCTCGGTATTGATCCATGAGGGAATTGGCTGATCGGCATGATGTGTAGGCAAATACAGCTGTCCCTTGAGGACGCAAAACCGTCTTTGAATGGGATGCTGCAAAGCCTCATCAAACTGGAATTGTTTTTGTGTGAAATGTTTCATTTTTCTGATTAAAGTATCGGTGCGGTTTAGGCCATACCAATGCGGCAGGCTAAAATCTGCTTCGGCCAGATAATATTTCAGTGCTACTTCCCAATGTTCAATCTGTCCTGTAGCAGTATTCAATAGCAGAAAATCCAGCTCCCCCAGGGTTTTGGCGCCTTCAATCTTTTGCAGACTATGAGCAAGCAGCTGATACGGATGATAGGCATCATCGAGTAACCAGAACCAGATCAGCATTTCAAAGCGCAGCCCTAAACGCGTACTTTTCAGTTGCTGCACAAATTCGATTAATTCTTCTGGATGCTGATCAAGAAACTCTAAACGTGGATGGTAACGGTTGAGATAGTGCTGCCAGGCCTGGCTTTCATGCAGTTCAAAGTAATATATAAGCTCAAGTTCATCTGGAATATGGAACAGGATATTCGGACTGCCGACAGCAAACGCCAGTTGCCGCACCAGAGGATGTTGATAACGTTGCCATGCTTCTACAAGATTTTGGTTTAAATTGGAAAAGGGCATAGTACAACCTGTGAAAAGTGCAGAAATACAACGGACAGTATCGGAAAACGCTTTATACTACCTGAATTCTGCGGCTAGGGTTGATGTATGAAAGTGTTGTTTTGGCGAAGTCTGGTGGTGCTGTTTGTGATCCTGGGCTTTATCGGTGCAATCCTGCCGGGTATGCCAACAACGGTCTTTTTGATTCTGGCGGCCTGGGCGGCATCCAAAGGCTGGCCGCAAATGGATGACTGGTTATTGAATCATCCTAAATATGGTCCGACCTTAAGAGATTGGCGCGCGCATGGTACTGTACCGCGTAAGGCCAAATGGCTGGCCAGTATCATGATGCTGATCAGCGGGATCATCATGCTGTTTACCACAGCACCCTTGGCCGTAAAAGCCTTTACCAATGTTACTATGCTGATCGTCGCGATCTGGTTATGGCGACGCCCTGAACCGAATCAGATCATTATTCAGCAAAATACAGTCGACCCAGAAAAGACAGATCTACAAACTCCGCAATCTGTAGATAGCAAATTAAACCCTATAGAGCCAAATAAAATAGAGTCTGAGAATAACAAGTCATGAGTACCTTGTATCTGGATCAAGCCGATATCCTGATTGATCTTGCCCAACAAAAACTGTATCTGCCCCGTCTAAACAAGCAATATCTGATTTCCAGTGGCAAAAATGGCATTGGCGAAACTGAAAATAGTGGCCAGACTCCTCGTGGCTGGCACAAAGTCGCTGAAAAGTTTGGTCAGAATGCTCCCTTAAATAGTGTATTTGTCGCACGTCAGGTGACGGGTGAAATTTATAATCCCCAATTGGCAGCAGAATTTCCGCAGCGTGACTGGATCCTGACGCGCATTTTATGGCTGAGTGGCCTTGAGGCAGGTTTTAATCAAGGGGAGGGCTGCGATACCTATCAGCGTTATATCTATATTCATGGCACCCCAGAAACCGAAAAGATGGGAGAGCCGCTGTCGCACGGCTGTATCCGTATGCGTAATCCGGAGGTCGCTGAATTATTTGACCTGATCAGTGAGAATGCACTGGTTTATATTTCTGAACAGGAATTGGATCTGGAAATGCTGAATGTTCAACGCACTGAATAACATAACGGATCGACTTAAAGTCATGTGAAAATGATTTTGTTTTTATAGGCTGAATCTGCTTGGTGGAGACAGCAGAAAAGATTGATTAATCTGATCCAGATCCTATTTTCATGGCATAGAACAGGTTGAATCATCCTTTAAAGCTTAAATTTATCGCTATTTCCCACTTAAAAATAAATGACAGTTGCAAGATTACATGAACACAACGTCGAGTATTTTAAAGCTTTGTATAATCCTTAATCAGAATTGCAATATGTCGTGTGGTTAGACTGAAACTTCGCAGGGTAAAACACAAAATTTCGCTTCAATTTTCATTTTGAAAATTAAAAAATTTCGGTAGAGACTTAAAAAATAAACAAAAAGTGTTGTTTTTTTTAACAAACAACCTATTTTTTAATCACTCACACCTAAAAAGTGGAAAACATTCCGAAAAGCGTTTGACAGGCTGTGCAGATTCTCTATAATGCACCCATCAAACGATGATAGACGTTTAGAAAGGGCGCTTAGCTCAGTTGGTAGAGCGTCTGCCTTACAAGCAGAATGTCGGCGGTTCGATCCCGTCAGCGCCCACCAAGCTCTTTTATGTTGAGACCTTATAGTTGCAGCGGTAGTTCAGTTGGTTAGAATACCGGCCTGTCACGCCGGGGGTCGCGGGTTCGAGCCCCGTCCGCTGCGCCACTTTAAGATCTTGATTTTCGTTTGCCACAATAGCGACATTGTGTAAATGCAGCGGTAGTTCAGTTGGTTAGAATATCGGCCTGTCACGCCGAGGGTCGCGGGTTCGAGCCCCGTCCGCTGCGCCATTTATACGATAGACCTTTTGAGGGCGCTTAGCTCAGTTGGTAGAGCGTCTGCCTTACAAGCAGAATGTCGGCGGTTCGATCCCGTCAGCGCCCACCAGATTCTTTTGCGATGCAGCGGTAGTTCAGTTGGTTAGAATACCGGCCTGTCACGCCGGGGGTCGCGGGTTCGAGCCCCGTCCGCTGCGCCATTTCAAAAGAAATTAAATTGAGGTCCCTGAGCCTGAATTTAATAAACTAAAGATTGACACTCTTTATCAGGGCGCTTAGCTCAGTTGGTAGAGCGTCTGCCTTACAAGCAGAATGTCGGCGGTTCGATCCCGTCAGCGCCCACCAGATTCTTACGATGCAGCGGTAGTTCAGTTGGTTAGAATACCGGCCTGTCACGCCGGGGGTCGCGGGTTCGAGCCCCGTCCGCTGCGCCATCCTAAGATGAGAAGCTTGGATTCCTGAGATCTGAGTTTTCAAGATACCAAGACTACATCCCTTGTTGGTCTTGCGTCATTTAAAACAACGTTGTTGTTTTCTCAGGGCGCTTAGCTCAGTTGGTAGAGCGTCTGCCTTACAAGCAGAATGTCGGCGGTTCGATCCCGTCAGCGCCCACCATATCTTCTTGCTTCAACTCTATTTATTCCTTAGAATCTGATTGTATTATAATAATATTAAGATTTCACGACCATGAGAAATCCCTATCAGCGCAAAGCCGCGACCAAATCCCAAAAAACTGCTTTCGATCCTCAACAGCTTTATAAGCAATATATTGAAGCCATTGTTGCTAATGCTGGCATTTTTGCACTCTATCAGGATGGGTGGGCCTTATGTGCCACGCCGACCGGACAACGCGCATTTGCCTGTTGGCAAAGTAAAGGTCTGGCTCGACTGTTGATTAAAGACAATTGGGAAAATTACGAGATTCAGGAAATTGGTCTCAAGGATTTTGTAGAGAAAGTCATTCCCTTTTTACGTCAGGAAAGTACCATTGTTTCGCTTGACCTGACCCCGGAAGGGCAGAATATTCTGGTGGCACCGGAAAAATTATTACTTGATATTAAAAATTATCTGTATCAGATCTATGTGCAAAAGCCGGAACTGTTTAAAAATCCGGATATGCCTTTGCCTAGGCAGATCCGTTTAAATTAAATTTATTGTTTTTAAAACAGCTTGTTTATTGGAACAATGAATATTCATTCAGTAGCCAGCCACTTATCAAAGCAAAATATTCGCGTAACCAGGAATTATAGCGAACATTCTGGGGTGTGCTGGCACTCAGGCTGATGACTTGTTGATAACCCTGATGTCTGGCAATGGCACGGGCACGAGGGCTATGAAAATCGCTAGTGACAATCGCAATGGGCTCATTTCGATCAATATGCTGCTGTTTTAAGATTGCCTGAGAATATTGCAGGTTCTGTTGGGTACTTCTGCTTTGATCTTCTAAGCTAATGGGGTTTTTGAGCTGCGGATAGTTCGTGTAGATATAACTTTGCATGACTTCAGCTTCGCTCTGTCTCTCCCGGAAATTTCGTCCACCGGTCATAATGATTAAAGTATTTGGATATCGTTCTGCATATTTTGCTGCGGTATCCAGACGATTTTTTAAGATGGGTGAGGGCTGACCCTGATTAATGCCACTGCCTAATACTAAAATCGCTGCAGCAGGTCGTGCCGGAATATTCGGGTTAATTGACATCTGGATATAAACAAAGAAAGCCGCGACACTGATTATCCAGAATAAAAATCCGCCCCAGAGACTGTTCCAGAACAAGGTTCTGAATCGAGAATTCTGTTTCCAGCGCTGAATAGATGAAAAAAATAAGGCGTACAGGATGAGTGCCACCCCAATGAAGATCGACAGGGCAATAGCAAAATGCCTCTGACCTTGGCTCAGTAACCAGACGCTATTGATACATAGGATCAAGCCAGAGATCAGGCTAAGACTTCGTTTAAGTTGATTGAGCATCCAGGGTTCCTTTTTTCTTATTCATATTCTTATTATTGCTTTTGCATCTTCAATAAAAACCGGGCCATTGAGCCCGGTTTTTAGCATATCAGGTTATCTTAATATACATCACGGCGATAACGTCCATCCAGACGTAATTGATCTAACATCGTTTCACCGAGAATCTCAATCAGGGCCTGATCCACATCGCTGGCCATGCCATTGATGCTACCACAGACATAAATCACTGCACCTTGAGCAATCCAAGCTTTTAGTTCTTCAGCCTGTTCACGCAGTTTATGGTGTACATAAACTTTTTCCTGCTGGTCGCGCGAGAATGCAAGATCGAGACGTTTCAGGGTTCCCATTTGCAGCCAGGCCTGAATGGTTTCTTCAAAGAAGAAGTCGTGTTCACGCTGACGTTCACCGAAGATCAGCCAGTTCTGGCTATAGTCCTGACGGTTACGCGCACTGAGCAGACTTAATAGTCCGGCAATGCCGGTACCATTACCAATACAGATAATCGGGCGGTTGTCATCAATCAGGTGGAAAGATTCATTGCTGCGAATACGCAGTGCAATGGGCGCATTGAGAGCCGCATGCTGGGTCAGCCAGCCTGAACCCAATCCCAGATTACCACTAGCATCGGTTTGCTGACGTACCACCAGACGTAAAACCTGCTGGCTTGGAATACTGGCAATGGAGTATTCACGTGTTGCCAAAACCGGTAATTGCGTGAGGAGCTGATCCAGAGAATCAAAAGGTTCAGCCTGAGTCAGATCACGATCCCAGAGTGCCTGTTCAATATTCTGTTGCATAGAAGGTACTTGTGTACCCGCTGCTATCTGGTGCTTTTGCATAAATGCATGAATACGTTCTGGGCTATTTCCTGGCTGAATCTCGGCAATATCACCTGCTTGCCAGACGGCTTCATGCTCAGGGGTCAGTTCGATATTGAAGGCAGGCGCACCCAGACTACCCGGATTGAGGACTTCACGTTTACTCAAACTCCAGTGATCAAAGGTCTTATCGATACTCATCGCTTGTAGCTCAAGTCGAGTGACTTGTTCCAGCGCACTATTCCATTGCTGGATATGCTCGTTATTGGCATTGTCGACTTCAATCGTATTGAATAGCTGCTGGGCACCATTCTGTTTTAACCACTGATCAATACGGTGACCAAAACTGCAATAGCTGTCTGGATATTCCTGAGAACCCAAGGCCAATACCGCATAACTTAAATAACTGAGATCAGCTTGAGCAGACAGGATTTTTTTCTCAAAAGAAGAGGCCAGATCTGGCGCTTCGCCTGTGCCATAGGTGCTGGCAACAAATAATACCTGTTCGGTTTGCTGTAAATCGGCAAGCGTCAGTTGTTGTACCGGCTTCACTGTTGCCGGTTGACGTGCTTCCTGCAGGGCAGTTGCTGTACGCCAAGCCAGTTGCTCAGAAACCCCTGTTTGTGAGGCATAAGCAATGAGCCACGGTTTAGCATTTTCATCCAGGTTCACTGCAGTCGCACCCTGACGTGCTGCCAGCGTTAAGCGTTTCTGCTTGCGACGTTTCAGATAGAGCATCCAGCCAGTTACGAAGAATAACGGCATCAACAAGGCTGCGACCATGGCAAAGAACTGGTAGATCGGGCCGAAGAAGCTGCCACGATGCACCGGTAACATGCTGCTCATGATCTTTTCATTGAGCTTTTTATCTTCATACAGCTCAACTTTGGTAAATTCAGCTGTCTGGTAATTATAAGTGGCACTGTTTCGTGCACGTTCATGCTGAACGATTGGATCGACAAAGCTCAGTTGCATTTCACCATCCGGTTTTTTCGGAAGGTTAAACGTTACAGTAGAATACTTATCTGAAAATTCAGTGTTAAAGCCAATCCAGCTCTGGTCCAACGCACGGACAGTAGCTTCAGGGCTGAGACCTTCGCGGCCTTCACCTCGTGTTTCACCTTCAGCACGTGGGCCACGTTCGTCGCCTGGACGTCCTTCACCACGGTTATTGCCCGCATTGGCCTGCATTTCCGGTTGTGGGCGTTCCACACCCAGCACCTTAAACATACCATTGCGCCACCAGTCATAGGACCAGTACAGGCCGGTACAGGCCAGAATCAGGTAGAAAATCACCACCCAGGTCCCCACAACAGCATGCAGATCCCAGATAAAATTACGGCCTTTCAACTGAGGTTTTACAAAGAACCATTGCTTGATCGAATGACGTTTCGGCCAGCGCAGGTACAGACCTGACAAGACAAAAAAGATCAGCATCAGGGTACAGGCACCGGTAATCTGCTTACCTACTGGACCAACCGTCAAATTACGATGCAGTTGCTGAACAAACTGGAAAAATTCCCGACCCTTAATCTCTGGCAAGACTTCCGCAGTATACGGGTTGATCATGATGTTCTGACCACGCCGTGCCCCTTCTTTGGCAACATTCACAGTACTCGAAGCACTCGGATCTTGTGCCACGGTAATACTGTTGATCTTCATGTCAGGCGCAGTACGGTTAAAGTGCTGATACAGCTCGGCAGGCGTGAGTTTGTCACGTTGCTGAACCTGAACTGTATAACTGTCGCTATTCATCCATTTTAATATTTGTTGTTCATAGGAATAGATTGCGCCAGTGACCCCCATTATCGAGAGGATTAAACCTGCTGTAATCCCCAGAAACCAGTGGATTTGGAAAAATGTCTTTTTAAACATGGTCGTCAGATTAAGGGTGAGATCTATAAAAGTGGCAAAATTATAACTGAAGTTTGAGCCTGAATTATAGGTGTTGAGGATAATATTTATTCTCATTATCATTTATTGTTTTAAGATTAAAAAAACCTCCATGCCGGGGCAGGAGGTTTTTCACTGAAGAAAGAACAGGTTAGATTTGTTTTGCTGCGCCCACTTCTGCTTCCAGATGCTTGCGAATCGTGGCGAAAGAGAAGTTTTTGCTGTCCAGACGTTTCGGTAGGATATACGCACCTTGCTGGCCTTTTACTTTGAAATTGACCAACATGAATTCTGGTGTGTTGTACCATTCATAGATGTCTTTCCAGCTAATCGCACCAACACCTTCTTGCATGCCCATTTTCTGGCGCATCACGATGCCATGCGGTTGCACGCCCAGGCGAACACCTTTGATTTCCTGTACCGGAAATTCATTCATCTTGCGTTTAACATACCATTCCAGACCAAAGGTACGGATCAGGTAATACAACACTACACAGACAATGGCCACCCAGCAGAACACGGTAGAATAGTTCTTCAGGAGCAGAATGCCCAGAATAGAAAGTGCAACAACAGCACCCATGATCAGCCATGCTTTCATGCCAATTTTATTGGTACTACGCCAGATCACCAGCTGAGCATGACGCTGCTCGGCTTCTGAAATTTCATAGTTCACAGGCTGTAGGGTATAAGCGTATAAATTTTTCGCGGTCATAATGAAATTAGCAGATTTTAAACTGTAAAAAGTTTAGCACTAATTGTACCAATTCAGTGAGTATATTGTTCCAAAATCAGCCAAATTATAATGAACCTAATTCAGTTGCCTGTTCATCACGCTCATGACTCAAACTTTGTTTCAGTTGACTCAACTGCTTTAAAATGCTGAACATTAAAGACAGCTGCTGCAAAATGATCAGGGATTTTTGATCTTGCTCCTGATCTTGAGCCAGGCGCTGTCGAATATGGGCAATCATATTTTGCGCACTTAAATCGGGCATTTCATCTCGTAACAATGCACCACGAATGTTCTCGAGTGCTTTGTCCAGTAAATTCAGAATGTCCTGATCTTCAATTTTTTCCCGGTGTGCGCCCAGTGCGGCAATATAACTGATAAAAGTATGGTTCAGACAAAGAAACTCAAAGGCTAGTGATTTTTGTACCGGATCAATATCCGGTTCAGTGGCCAGTGTCGAAATCAGTGAAGCCACCTCGGCATCGGTATTGTGGGCAGCACGACGCACAATCCGATATTTCAGGCCATTATTACGTCCCGATTTATACTGCTCGATCACTTCACTCAAATAATCTGCTTCTGCCTGCAAGCTGCGTTTGATACTGCGCGGCAAACGCCGGAACTTCCAGTCCGGGAAAATAAAGCTGACGCCGAACCAGGCAATCGCACAGCCAATCAAGGTGTCGATCATACGCGGGATGGCCGCGGCATAGCCCATACCATCCAGATTGAAGTTGATCAGCGCTAAAATCGTGATAAAGGCGGTGGCCTGTGCATACTGTTTACTGCGCAATTCAAAGAACAAAATCCCACTCAGTACCAGAAGCAATAATTGTCCTTCGATGGAAGGCACAAAATATAAAATGGCATAACCGAGAATAATACCGACCAAAGTGCCCACGATACGCAGACGTAAACGGCGTTTGGTGGCGTTAAAGTTCGGCTGGCTGACAAAGAGTGCAGTCAATAAAATCCAGTAACCATATTCAATATTGCTGACCTGTACAAAAATATAGCTGATCAGCAGCACAATCGACAGGCGAATGGCATGCCGGAACAGCACCGATTCTGGGGTCAGATGCTGCTTAATACGAATCTTGATGTCATCCCAGCCTTTCAGGTCATCATCTCTAAGCTGGTTCTCGATATGTTTGAAACGCTCGGACTTGATACTTTGCTCGGTTTCCAGATTGCGTAACTGGGCATCAATCGATTTCAGGTTTTGAAACAGCGCAAACAGGGCACTGATCCAGACCTGATCATAATGCTGCTCCTGACGTAACTTATCCAGAGACTGTCTCAGGTTATCAAAGGCATGCTTGAAGCGCTGGTTATGCACATAGGGTTTGCGCATCAGTAAACTTTCACTCAGGTCCTTACAGGCTTTGCCCTGAATTGACATGATGCGCTGGAAGCGGAACAGGATATCGCTATGCTGGAAAATCTTGGTCAATTTCTGATAATCAATATGTGCTGAATCGGCACGTTCATGAATATCCTGCGCCACAAAATAATATTGCAGACTGCGACGGGTGTCTTTTTGCCCCCGGTCACCTTTCAGGCGAGTCAAAAGGGCAGTTTTCATCTCATTAAAAATCGCAATCAGTTTCCCATTTTCAAGCGAGAGTTCAATCATGCTTTGCTGATAGCTTTTCGGGGTCATGTCCACATCAAACAGATTGGACTTGGCATATAAAAAGTCACCGAGAGCAGAATAGGAAATGGCAAGCTTGTCTTGCGCCAGTCGGGCAGGGAAAATCAGGAAACTGATGGTCGACAGCAGACCGTACCACATCGCGCCGATGACCAATAAACCAGCCTGTTTATACCATTCATCAAACAGCTCCACCCCGAGCATGGAATAAACGGAAATCACCAGACAGCCGTAGGAAATCGTGGCATAGCGTCGCCCTAGTGAACCCAGCAAAATCAGGGCAATACAGGACACAATTAAGGCCAAGGCAAACAGCAAGGGATAAGGAAAAAGCAGATATACGCCTACTGCCGTAATAAAGAAGCCAATGTAGGTGTAGAGCAGATTTAAAATCCGCACCGAAAAGCGGTCATCAATATCGCTTAAACCGGCTGCGACCACCCCTAAAGTCAATGGGATCGTCATCAATTGTTGTCCCATAAAATAGGGAACAAAGGCGGTACCTGCAAATGCCGTCATCATGCGCAGGTTATACATCAAGGTCGTGTTATAGGTGGTTTGCTTGAGACGAGTGAGCCAAGATTTCAAAGGTCGTCCTTTATACTGCAGTCTTAGAGCTGAATCTGAATAGGCTAATGAAAATAGTATATTTATAAATCTTCATTTCAGGCTAAATCATACTATGCACTGTGTTAATTTGTCTGCATATTAGCGCTTTAAATCTTCATGCTTATGACATCGAATAAAATAGTACAACAACCTTATGCCATGTCCTGGATTGTTTTGCTGGCGACCTTAAGTGCATTCGGGCCTTTATCCATTGATATGTATCTTTCGGCCTTACCGGCTATGGCAGCAGATTTTGGTGTCAGTACCCAAATGGTTTCCAATAGCTTGCCGGCTTATTTCTTCGGTCTGGCGATCGGGCAACTGATTTATGGTCCGATCAGTGACCGGATTGGACGTAAACCGCCACTGTATTTTGGGCTGTGTTTATACATTGTGGCAAGTTTGCTGTGTGTCTTTGCGCAGGATGAATGGAGCCTGATCGCTGCACGAATTCTGCAAGCTCTCGGTGGCTGTGTCGGGGTGGTCATGGCACGCGCTGCAATTCGCGATCGTCTGGATATGCATTCAGCAGCTCAGGCCTTTGCCAGCATGATGATTGTGACTGCGATTGCGCCAATCATCGCCCCGAGTCTGGGGGCCTGGGTGTTGATGTTTTATGAATGGAACATGATCTTTTTGGTGCTGATGGGCTGTGGTCTGTTGAGTCTGGCCTGTGTACATTTTCTATTTAAAGAAACCCTGGAGCCAGAACGCCGTCTCAAGCTGAACTTTCAACAGGTTATAAGTTTGTACCGGTGCATTTTTCAAGATCCCAGCTTTCGACGCCCGCTCTATGCCGGCTGTTTTTCCGGTGCGGTGATGTTCTGTTATATCAGTGCTTCTTCGACTATTCTGATGGATCGTTATCAACTGACCGAGCAGCAGTTTGCGTATGCCTTTGGTGCCAATGCCTTCGGGATCATGCTGTTTTCGACCTTGAATAAACGTCTGGCTGGGCGTTTCTCGATATTGCAGCGTCTGAAAATTGGCACCTGTCTGCAGTTTGCCGGTGTATTAGGGTTAATCTTGCTCGGCTGTCTGGATGTCGATTCTGTGCTCTGGGTGTTGTTAGGCATGTTTATTGTGGTGGCAGCCCTTGGGTTTACTGGTCCGAATGCCATGGCTTTAGCAATGGCTAAACAGGGCGAGCGGGCAGGAACTGCAAGTGCCATTATGGGCAGTATGCAATTTGTCTGTGGTTTATTGGGCGGTGTATTACTGAATTTTCTGATCTGGCATGCTTTACTGAATATGGCATTGATCATGCTGGTTTTTGTCGGTATTTCTGCTTGGGCGATTTTTAAAATCAACATGCCCAGCCTAAAAAATGCATAGATGCTGGCTGCCTCTCAGATAATAAAAATACTGGTCTGGACAGAGGGCTAAGCAAGTTGGCTTAGCCCTGCTTGCATCACTCATCGATAAACACGGCAAATTCTTCTACGGGAACGCGCGGGGTAATAAAGCTGTTAATAATTTGCTCTGGGTCGGCATAACCCAGTGCCATACCGCAGACCAGCTCTTCATCATCGGGTGCGCCGACCAGATCAAGCACGATCGGGTGAAAGTGATTCCAGGCTGCCTGCGGGCAAGTGTCCAGACCGCGGGCTTTTGCGGCTAGCATGACATTCTGGATCATCATGGAAACATCCATTTTGGACCCAATCGCCAAAGACCGATGTACAGTAAAAAATAAGCCGACAGGGGCATCAAATAATTCAAAATTACGCAGCTGCTGACACGCCATTTTTTCCTTTTCGCCTTTCTGAATATTCAGCAAGCCATATAAACCCCAGCCATTTTCATGACGACGTTCAATAAATGGCGAGATCCATTGTTCAGGATAATAGGCAAAAGTTTCCTGATACTGCTGCGACAATTCCGGATTTGCATAGATTTGCATTTGTGCCTGACAAACCTGCTGCACGAGTTCATCACGCTTTTTACCTGTTACCACATACACTTTCCAGGGTTGGGTATTGGTTCCTGAAGGTGCGCGGCTGGCCACCGCCAGAATCTCTTTTAAGGTGTCTGTACTAACGGGGGTATTTAAAAAAGCACGCACTGAATGGCGAGAAGTGATGGTGTGATCTACAGCATGAACAAGATTTTGATCCATTATGGGGTCCAGTCGAATATCCTTATTGAGTTTGTAATGACTATAAACTAAACAAACAGAACGGGGGATAGGAAAATTTCATTCTCAGCCGGCTGCAAAAAACAATTTGTCAGCAAAATGACTTGAGGAATGAAATTTCGCATTCTTTTAGCTAAACATAAATCGCCTCAGTGATAGCAATCGATTTACCCATAATGTTGGTCTTTGATTTAAAAAATGGCTTAAAACCCAAGTGCTTGAACCATTCAACAATAACAATTTCAAACAGAGAACTGGTTTATTTTGACTGCAAATCAAGATAATTTAATTTCAAGATCCCTGTTTCATTCCGTGTCGAGTAAAAGATTAATATTTTTTTTGAATTAAAATATAGATTAATCTTCATATAAAAATGAGAATTTATAATTATTTTTTATAGGTAAATTAACTATTGCTAATAAAAAGAAATAAAACTTGATACAAAGAAACAGCATAATGTACGACTTTTCATCTTAATTCATGCATTTTGTGATTAAGATCTGTTTTAAATAACGCGATTCCAGATGGCTTGAATGAAGTCTTTAGGTTGAAAGCACTCATCAAGCACTGAATGTTTTTTTGAGCTTAAAACACAGTTTTTTTACCAACATGCGCGTCTGTTTGAAAATTGTCTGCAATTTTCCAACAGACTGAGTGTCGGAATAGAAAAGGTGTTGCTTTTATAAATCTCTCATTTGTTGAATATGATCGTGATGATGATATTCATAAGTTTAAAAGAGATGATAAATCGGTTTGTTTTTCTAATGGTGATAGATCAAATCAGGATATTTCCAGATAAAGATCTAATGAGCGAGCTAGAGATCTAGCGCACTCCCTTACTTTTAGAACAATAAAAAATTCAAAATCATCTTGGGCAAAAAATTATGGATTTTACTTTTAACGCATTTTATACCTTGATTGCCGCAGTCATTGTTTTGTTACTCGGCCGATTCCTGGTTAATAAAATCGATTTTTTAAGACGTTACAATATTCCTGAGCCGGTTGCGGGCGGTTTGGTTGCGGCGATTATCTCATTGCTGGTGCATTCATTGTGGGGATATAGCATCACCACCAGTGCAGAATTACAAACCAGCTTTATGCTGATTTTCTTTGCTTCGATTGGTCTGAGTGCCAACTTTTCCAAGTTGCGTGAAGGTGGGATCGGTCTGGTTATTTTCCTGTTTGCTGTTTCGGCTTTCATTATTTTGCAAAATGCGGTCGGCATGAGTCTGGCAACATTATTGGGTATTGACCCACTGATTGGCCTGATTGCAGGTTCAGTTACCTTAACCGGCGGTCATGGTACTGCGGGTGCATGGGGGGAGATTTTTGAAGTTGAACATGGCATTCAGGGTGCTTTGGCACTGGGTATGGCCAGTGCGACTTTCGGTCTGATCATCGGCGGGATCATTGGTGGACCTTTGGCCAAATTACTGATCAATCGTCATAACCTGGCTACTGCACGTACCGATCAGCAGATCGAAAAGCGTGACAATACACCAATGGATAGCACGACCAACGAATATGTACCGTTTGAATATCCGCATCAGGTGCGTTTAATTACCGCTGATAATGCAATCACGACCTTGGGCCTGTTCGCAGGTTGTTTGGCTTTTGCAGAGTTTATGACGGGTTTCAGTAAAGGTACTGCGTTTGAACTGCCAACATTTGTCTGGGCATTGGCGGGTGGTGTCATCCTGCGTAATGTACTGGAAGGTGTTTTCAAGGTTCAGATTTTCGATCGTGCGATTGATGTGTTCGGTAATGCTTCATTGTCGCTGTACTTGGCAATGGCATTGTTATCATTGAAATTATGGCAATTGGCTGACCTTGCAGGACCACTCATGGTGATTCTGGGTGCGCAAACCATCACCATGGCTTTGTATGCAGCTTTCGTCACTTTCCGCCTCATGGGCAAAAACTATGATGCTGCGGTACTTGCAGCAGGTCATTGTGGTTTCGGTATGGGCGCAACGCCAACAGCGGTTGCCAATATGCAGGCGATTACCAATATGTATGGTGCGTCGCATAAGGCCTTCCTGATTGTTCCATTATGTGGTGCGTTCTTCGTTGACTTAATCAATGCTACTGTTATTCAGATGATTTTGAAGTTTTTTGCATAATTTTTATGCCTGATACGATGAGTCATAGGCTCATAAGGATGTGACATGAATGATCAGTTAAATGAAACCTTACTCGGCTGGATTAATGCCCTGAATGGCCCTTTATGGGATTTTCTGGTGGTGTTTCTGGTCGCAGTCGGTATTTTCTACACGATCATGACGGGTGCAGTACAAATTCGTTTGTTCTGGCACAGCATGAAAGTCATGAAAAATAGCCGTGGCAAGGTTCAGGATACGCACGGCATTACCCCGTTTCAGGCCTTTGTCACTGGACTGGCAAGCCGGGTCGGTGTGGGCAATGTCGCGGGTGTCGCCATTGCGATTGCGATTGGTGGCCCCGGTGCCGTGTTCTGGATGTGGTTTACTGCCTTTTTGGGCATGAGTTCTGCTTTTGTTGAATCCTCTTTGGCACAGTTGTTTAAGGTGCGAGATAACAAAAACCAGCAATTCCGTGGTGGTCCAGCTTATTACATTACTCAAGGCCTGAAACAGAAATGGCTCGGGATTGTCTTTGCGATTGCATTGATCACGACTTATGGTTTTGTCTTCAATGCAGTTCAGGCCAATGCCATTACCGGAGCAACCTCTCATGCCTGGGGCTGGGATCAGGCGAACCTGATTCTGCCATTAGGCGGCCTGAATCTGGAAATTTCCTGGGTCGGATTGTTTCTGGTCTTGATGACTGCGGTGATCATTTTTGGCGGGATTAAACGGATTGCGAAAGTTGCGGAAAGCTTTGTGCCGTTTATGGCTGTGCTTTATCTGGCTGTGGCTTTGTATATTGCGGTCATCAATTACGATCTGCTCCCATACATCTTCCAGCTCATTTTCAGTAAAGCCTTTGAATTTGAAGCTGCTGCTGGTGGTTTCTTTGGTGCCATGGTATCTATGGCCATGATGATGGGCATCAAGCGTGGTCTGTTCTCTAACGAGGCAGGGATGGGGTCGGCACCGAACGCCGCTGCAGCCTCGGATGTCAAACATCCAGTCAACCAGGGTCTGGTACAGATGCTCGGGGTATTTGTAGATACCTTTGTGGTGTGTTCATGTACCGCGATTATTATTCTGGTCTCAGGACTGTATGAAAATGCAGGCTTTGAAGGCGTGACCTTGACCCAGATGGCGCTTGAAAGCCAGATTGGTGCTTGGGGCGATGACTTCCTGGCTTTGATTCTGTTCCTGTTTGCCTATTCTTCGATTATTGGTAACTATGCCTATGCCGAAGGAAACGTCCAGTTCATCAATAACAATAGCCGGGTGATGTTGATTTTCCGCTTATTTGTATTGGTCATGGTGTATTTCGGTTCTATCGCCAGTGTGCCGTTGATCTGGAATATGGCAGATCTGTTCATGGGTGTCATGGCAAGTATCAACTTGATTGCGATCCTGTTGCTGATGCCATTCCTGCTGATGCTACTCAAAGACTATACCGGTCAGCTGAAGCGTGGTGTGAAAAAACCTGAATTTAAACTGGATAACCATCCTAAATTTAAAGATAAGGTTAAATCAGATATCTGGTAAGACTTGAAGCAAAAAGCCCCGATCATTCGGGGCTTTTTTTGTGCCAAAGTTTTCTTTAGAAGAAATTTAAATAACTTTGATAAAGCACGAAGCCCAAAATCAGGCTGAACCAGACTGGTAGTTTTGAGCGTAGCAGGGCAATCATCACCGCGACAAAGACCAGGTCGGAGCCATAACTAAAATAACGTTGTGAAAGATCCAGCAATAAATACAGCAATAGCCCCACCACCGCAGCATTGATGCCCATCACCGCCTGATGAATATGGCGCTGCTGCATCAACCATGACCAGTAGGGCAAGGTGGCAAAAATCAGGAAAAATGAAGGTAAAAAGATTGCGCAGGTCGCTAGTACTGCATTCAGCCAGACATAGGGCGTCCAAGGCAGCAAAGCACCAATATAACTGGCAAAACTGAATAAAGGCCCCGGCATAAGCTGGGCAAATGCATAGCCAAGATCAAAAGATTGTGCACTCACTAAACCAGTCGTGACAAAGTCCTGATGTAACAAAGGCAGAATCACATGACCGCCACCAAACACCAGCGAGCCAGTCTGATAAAAATTGGAAAAAAATTGCAGCTCCGATTCACCCCATAATTTTCCAGCTAAGGGGAGCAGAAAAAACGGCAAGATAAATGCCAGTAACCAATAGGGTGCAGCGGCAGATCGAATATAAGGCGAGCTGATTGCTGTTTTGTTAATTTCTTTAGGTTTTGAATCTGATGGGGAAAAATATCCAGCCAAGAGTCCACAGATTGCGCCCAGCATAATCACAAGAATCTGATTAAAACTCACTGAAACGACTATCAGTAATGCGACAGAGAGGATTAAGACAGCATATTGCCAAGCTGATTTACAGAAGCTTCTCAGCATTTGCCAGAATGCCCAGGCGATTACAGAAAATACAATTAACTGGATGGTATGAAAGCTGTTTGAGTTTAAAATATGAAAATAGCTTTGACCCAAGAGCGCCACCAAGGTCATCAGAATCATTGAGGGCAGGGTAAAACCCAACCATGCGATCACGGCACCAGTATAGCCCCGTTGCAGATAACCGATCGACAGCCCCACCTGACTGCTGCTCGGCCCGGGTAAAAGTTGCGCCAAAGCGACCAGTTGACTGTACTGGGTGTCATTCAACCATTGCAGTTGGGTCACAAATTTTCGGTGAAAAAACACCAGATGCGCCGCTGGACCACCAAATGAAATGCAGCCCAGTTGCAGGAAAATCAGGAAAATCCGATACAGTGAGATTGAAGACATACAGTTATGGGGAAAAATGAAGATAAAGTAGCTGAACTGTATGACAGTTTTACGAAATTCTACAGACTATTTATGCATGTGTTTATACACTATGCTGCTTTAGATTAATGAGGACATTCTCTGCATGCAGAAATATGTGTTGAGTATGGTGATACTGGGTACATTTGGCCTAAGTGCTTGCCAAACGACCCCAATGACAGCCCAAGCGGCGACCAGTCATCTACAACCTGCTGCACAACGCGGAGAAGCTCAGGCACGTCCGAATCAAATTGATTTTCAAAAGATCAAACAAACCCAGCAACGTCCGGTAGTTGCTTTAGTTCTGGGCAGTGGCGGTGCGCGTGGCTATGCGCATATTGGTGCGTTGGAAGTACTGGAACAGGCGGGTATTCAACCAGATTTTATTGTCGGAACCAGTGCGGGCAGTATTGTGGGATCCATTTATGCAAGTGGCAAACCGGCGATTGAACTGCGCAATATTGCTCTCAACATGCGACCGAATGATGTCCGTGATATCAAGCTGGCCAGAAAAGGTTTTTTTGATGGCAAGAAAGTTGAGGACTATGTCAACTTGCAAGTCGATCAAACCCCGCTTGAAGCCATGAAAATCCCGATGTTTGTGGTAGCAACCGCGCTGAAAGAAGGCAAGAAAGTCGTCTTTAACCATGGCAATACCGGACAGGCGGTACGTGCTTCAGTCTCGATTCCGAGTATGTTCATTCCGACCATCATTCAAGGTAAAGAATATGTAGATGGTGGTCTGGTCAGTCCGGTGCCGGTTGATGTGGCACGTGAGCTAGGGGCCGAGATTGTAATTGCGGTGGATATTCTGGCACAACCTATTCATACCGAAACCAGCAATGTCTGGGGGCTATTTAACCAGAACATCAATATTATGCAGCAACATCTGGCACATGAAGAATTAAAGCATGCAGATGTGGTGATTCAGCCGGACTTACGCGAAAAAGGTCATATCTTTGATGTCCGTGGCAGGGAACTCACCATGCAGGCTGGTGCCGAGGCGACCCAGTTAAAGTTGATGGAAATTTCACAAGCCTACCAAAAACATGATTATGCTCAAGGACATCGGATTCCACAGTTTGTGGTACATGAACATCAAGCTCAATAAATCTTTTTTTTGAAATTTCTGTTTATCCCTATATCGCAGTATAGGGATATTCAATCAAAAGGATAACGGATCATCGGCTGTAACGCTTAACTGATTGTTATAAAAGATAAGATGATTGCCTATGTGTATCAGTCAGTCGGAATTATCGCAAAAGATAAAATTAATTTTAAATATAACAAATTGAATTATAAGTATATTGTTTTAAATAATAAGCCTTATTCGTCTTAAATTAAAATTTTAATATTATTATTCGTATACTTAAGTTGATCAAATATTCAAAAGCATCTGTGTTCATGCCAGAATGCAGTTTGAAAAGATCACTACACAGATGTAGACATCATGATGCATATTAAAATTGGACAGCAGGTCAAACTGGCACAATTCGAACACTATATTTTTACAGTGACCGCGACCCATCAGGATGGTTCTTTTACCGTTGAAACGACCTTGGATGGTCAACAAATTTTAAGTTATCAGAACGTGGCGCAGGAAATGCTCAGGCCAGTGATGCTTTAAATCACACAGAGCCTTTTTATTTTCCTGAATTATTTTTGTTCAGAGCTTAAAACAGTGAAAAATTCTCAGTTGCTGTGTGATCAACCCCAGATAAATAAGTGTTGATTTATTGGCACTTAACTTTCTAACTGAGATTTTAAGCAATTAAATATATTTTTTTCTGTATGAATACATTTTCTATATCAATAATTGTGATGCTTCATTTGCCGAATTGAACATTTTATCCATGCTAAAAACGCTATAATAATAAACGATAACCTTGTCATTCAAAGAGTTCAAAGAAAACGATGGCCCCTTTAGATCAAATTGCAGCAGTGTCGGATGACCAGTCAGAGTTAACGATGTCAGTTCTCATGACGCCAGATATGGCAAATTTTTCAGGAAATGTTCATGGTGGAACCATTCTGAAATTATTGGATCAGGTGGCGTATGCGTGTGCAAGTCGCTATTCGGGTAGTTATGTCGTGACCTTATCTGTAGACAAGGTGAATTTTAAAGAGCCGATTCACGTCGGTGAACTGGTTACATTTCTGGCCAGTGTGAACCATGTTGGCCGTACTTCAATGGAAATCGGGATTCGTGTAGAAGCCCAGAATATTCAAAAGAGAACGGTACGTCATACCAATAGCTGTTATTTCACCATGGTTGCGGTGGATGAAAATGGTAAACCAAAACAGATTCCAGCTTTGAACCTGGACAATGACTGGAAACGTTGCCGTTTTGAAGCAGCGGAACAGCGTAAAGTCGCGCGTTTGCAAGAAAATCATCATCCTTCATGCAGCATTTATAAAAAGACTGCACAGAGTTAAGTTAAATCGTGATTGAGAAAATACCTTCATATGAAGGTCTTTTTTTTGCATCAATTTCAGTTTTTCACTGGAGCTTTGTTATTTTTTACCCTAATATAAAACGATACGTATCGTTTCGATTTTTAGATCTTAAAAGTTAAGTAGAAAAATATGAGCAGTGACGAAAAAAGTTCCCGACGACAGCAGTGCATTTTACAGGCGGTCGCAGATGCGCTGGCAGAATGTGAATATCATCAGCTGACGATTGAAGATGTAGCGGCACGTGCCGGTGTTGGCAAGTCCACGATTTATCGATGGTGGAAACATAAATCGGAACTGGTGCTGGACACTTTCAAACAGCATACAGCTTCGGTATTTGAGCTGGATACCTCTAAAAGCCTGAAAAGCAATCTCATTCAACAACTCGGTTCTTTATCTCAAGCGCTGAATCATCCGGTCGGTCGGGCTTTGCTGGTAGTGATTGCCAATCACCGCGAACTGGCAGGTGAGTTCTTTCAGCAATATCTCTTGCCACGTCGGCAACAGACCCATCAACTGATTCAGCAAGCGATTGAACGCGGAGAAATCCGCGCTGATTATCCTTTTGATTTGATGCTGGATACCTTATACGGCCCGATTCATTACCAGATCATTTTTTTCAACCGGATTCCAGATGAACACTATATCCAGAATCTGGTCGAGTTGGCCTTGCATCCGGTCACTGTTCAAGCCTGAGTTTGTGCTATTTCCCTACAAATTTTAAGAGTTGGTGATTATGTCAGTTAGCGCTGAGCGGTTATGGAATCGCTCATTTATCTTGTGCTTATTCAATAATTTTTTCCTGTTTGTTTATTATTTTGCCTTACTGACCATCTTGCCGATTTACATCATGAAAGATCTGGGCGGTTCGGTAAAAGAAGCGGGTCTGGCGCTGACGCTATTTTTGGCCTCTTCGATTGCGGTTCGGCCATTTTCCGGCATGATCATCGAAAAGCTCGGCAAGAAAATCTCGATGCGCGGTGCAGGCGTGATTTTTGCCTTATTTTCCTTTAGTTATTTGCTGGTAGATAGCATGTGGTCGCTGTTGCTGGTGCGTTTTTTACATGGTATCTGGTTCAGTATTCTGACCACGGTGGCAGTACCCGTCGCTAATGAATTTATTCCTGAACAGCGCAAAGGTGAGGGCATGGGCTATTTCGTCATGTCGACCAATCTGGGTGTGGTTTTTGGGCCCTTGCTGGCATTGACCGTAATTCAGTTCACCAGCTTCAAAGTCTTATTTGGCATTCTTGCCGTTATCATTTCTTTGGGGCTCATTTTCTGTTGGATGCTCAAAATCATAGAGTTACCAAAACCTGAAGCTATAAGCACAGAAAAAACCAGCTTGAGCTTGCAGGATATTCTGGAAGTCAAAGTTCTGGCGGTAAGTTTTGTGGCTTTACTAACCGCTTTTGCCTACTCGGGCATCATGAGTTTTATTACTGCATTTAGTGAAACCAAGCAGCTTTTGGGCTATACCAGCGTATTCTTTATTGTATTTGCAGCATCCATGTTGCTGGTCAGACCTTGGGTTGGAAAGATTTATGACCGTAAGGGACCCAGTGCGGTGATTTATCCTTCATTTATTTTCTTTGCCATTGGTCTGGTGATTGTCAGTCTGATTTCCAATCAATGGATATTATGGTTGTCGGCAGTGTTTATTGGCACCGGTTATGGTTCACTATTCCCATGTTTGCAGACCTTTGCCATTCAGTCGGTCGACAAACAGCGTATGGGACATGCGATTTCAACCTTCTTTACCCTGTTTGATCTGGGTTTAGCGATCGGTTCCGTGGCAATGGGAGTATTGATTGCCTATTGGGGCTTTGAAACTACTTATGTTTTGAGTGCCGCACTCGTCATTGTGACGATATTGGTTTATCGTCAGTATGTAGCCAAAAAGCAAAATAAGCGCCCGGCAAGTTTGGAGTTATAAAATGGAATTAAGGCATTTACGTTATTTCGTTACGGTGGCGCAGGAACTGAACTTTACCCGTGCCGCGGAAAAATTAAATACAGTACAGCCATCACTGAGCCAACAAATCAAGGATCTGGAACGTGAGGTTGGCGTACAGTTGCTAGAGCGGAATAACCTTAAGGTCGGGCTAACTGAAGCTGGACAGGCGTTTTTAAAAGAAGCTTTGCTGAGTCTTGAGCATGCAGAGCGCGCCATTCAGTCTGCCAGACAGATCGCGAATGCACAGCAGGATCAGCTGAATATCAGTTTTGTCCCGGTCGCGGAAATGAAAGTCTTTCCTTATATCATGCCGAATATCCGCGCGCATTTTCCTGAACTGAAAGCACAGTTTCACAGTCTGACCGATGCAGAACAGTTTAGTGCCTTAAGAAATGGACAGATCGACATTGCCTTTACCCGTTATCCGGGGCAGTTAAGTGAGTTTGATTCGATCCGCATTTTTGATGAGCCTTTAACCTTGATTGTGCCCAAAGATTCCCCGGCTGCGGCCTTGCCCTATGTCAGTATCAAGAGTTTTGAAAATCAGGACTTTGTAATTAGTGATGAGCAGTCCTCACCGCAACTGCATAAGCTGATTCAGGATTTTTTTAAACAGTCTAAATTAAAAGTGAATGTGGTGCAGTATTCCACCAATATCCTGCTCAATGTCAATCTGGTAGGGATGGGGTGGGCTGGAGTCTGGTGCCGGCCTATGTGATTCCATTGCTCGGCGATAATATTGTGGTGAAAAAGACCCTAGAACCGTTACCGATGATTGGACTGTATGCCAATTATCGCAAGGATCAAAAACATGTGGTGATTGATCTGATTTTGAAAGTATTAAAAGAAAAGTTTTGTGTGGATCTTTTTTAATATTTAAACCTTCAATCTGCCCATCTAAAAAGCCGTGCGACAGAAATGATCTGTAGCACATCCTTTTAAATCGGGACTGCAAATCACTTTATACTGAACATCTAACAATAAAAACCGGTTGAAGCAGGATGATGAAGCTCTATAACAACCCACAATCACGTGGCTTGACCTTGTTGCCTTTGCTGAAAGAATTGCAGATTGAAGATCAGATTGAGCAGGTGGAAGTTGCCTATGAGCATATGCATCAGCAGGCGTATACACGGATCAATCCGATGGGAAAAGTTCCCTGTCTGGTGGATCAAGGCGTCATTATTTCAGAAATGGCCGCCATTTTTATATATCTGGCAGATAAGTATTCTGACAAAGGATTGGCACCTGCTTTGGATGATCCGAAGCGTGGGGCGTATTTGAAATGGATGTTTTTCTGTCATGGACCCTTTACCGAATATATCGATATAAAAAATTTACAGGTGTCGCCAGAAAATATTGAAAAGAACCGGAGAAGTTTAAGTTTTGGGAATGAAGCAGCCGTATTTGATTTTATGAAACAGGGCATCGAGCAGGCCAATCCTTATCTGTTGGGTGAAAAAGTCTCGGCGGCGGATCTCTATGTGGCTTACTGTTTGATCTTCGCCATATCTGCGAAAATTTTACCGCCATTTGATGAGTTCAGGCCCTTCCTGCAGCAGATGGCTCGCCGTGATTCCCTGAAAGATATCCCGTGGTTTCAAGAGTACCGAGTCTAATTCCTCGGTCTATATATTGTCCGGGAGATCTAAAACAATAAAGAAAACCACGCCGAAGCGTGGTGAAAAGTGACCCTAATATTATTTCAGGTAAAGCTTTTTAAACAGTTGCTGGCTGGTGCTTTCCATCGATTGAGGAATGGCCAGGGCAGCTACGAAACGGTCAGGACGCAAGATCACAACGGATTCAGACGTGTTGCCAAACCACGAGCGGATATCTGTGCCGATATCACCAATGGTGATGACATCTTCATACTGTTTACGCTGGCTATTTTGCAATTGCACCGCAGGAATTACCTGAATGAATTTCACGCCCAGCGATTTCCACTGTTGCAACGTCTCCGAACTAAGACCCCATTTCGGATCGACACCCCAGGCAATAATCGCAAAATCATTGCCGATCACTTCATCCAGTAATACGGTTTCACCCGAAGCCAGTTGAACCTGAGGCTGGATAAACATCTTGCCGACTGGAGAGTTTTTGGCTCCGTTACTCAAAAGTGCGCCGTCATGATATTTCGGCATTGGTTTGAAGCGCATTTCCAGCAGATACTGTTTGATCGGCTTGATGTAGTTCAGGGCATAGGCAATGCCGTCACGAACAAAACCTTGCCATTTTTTCGGTGGTGCCAGTACGTGACCTGCCATCACCGACAGGTCAATCATCGCCTTGGCATGGTCTTTACGTTCGATCTGATAAGAATCTAAAAGTGCTGGGCCAGCTTTGCCTTGAACAACCAGCGCCATTTTCCAAGCCAGATTAAAGGCATCACGCATACCGCTGTTATAACCCTGACCTTGCCATACCGGCATAATGTGCGCTGCATCACCGGCAAGTAAAATACGGTCGACACGGAACTTGTCGGCAATACGAGCATTATGGGTATAGACACGCTGACGGATCACTTCGATACCATCTGTGCTTGGTAAAACCTTAGAAAGAAGTTTGGCAATATTTTCCGGTTTGCTCAGTTCTTCCTGCGTTTCACCCGGCATAACCATAAATTCAAACCGGCGAATACCATGTGGCAATGCGGCTGATACATAAGGACGAACCGGATCACAACATAAGTAAATATGTGGTGTAGCAAGCGGATCATTCTCAAGGTCAATCACGATCCATTGATTCGGTGCGGTTTCACCTTCAAAGGCAATGCCCAGGTTGCGGCGCACATAAGAATTACCGCCATCACAGGCAATCAGATATTGAGCGCGGATGGTTTCTGCATCGCCCTCTTTATTTTGCAGATTGAGTGTTACGCCGTCAGCATCTTGACTAAACTGGGTCAATTGACGAGAAAATAGCACTTGGGTGTTTTTATATTGCTTTAAGCCTTGCAGTAGGACGTTATCGACTTGTGGCTGAATAAAGGCATTACGGCGCGAGAAACCAAACTCACGTGTTAAAGGCTGAATATCTGCAAAACAGCGACCTTTAGGCGTCAAGAAGCGCATCGCATGATTCGGAGTGGTATGCGGTAAGACTTGATCGACTAAACCCAAAGATTGAATGGTACGTAAGGATTCATCATCGATTCCAATCGCACGTGGGTAATCAATCAAACTATCCAGTTGCTCGACAATCGTGACAGCTACGCCTTGCTTGCTCAGATAGTTGGCAATGGTTAAGCCTACAGGGCCGGCGCCAAGGATTGCCACTTCAGTAGTGTAATTAGTATTGCTCATAGCGAATGTCCACTCAATCGACTTGCATTTGATGCTATTAAGGGACAGTTAGAAGCCAGAAACAAGTTAGGCAATAGTAGATTAAGTATATGGATAATATTGGATTGAAATAGGTGGTTTTTAAATAAATAATTGATTTTAATTATAAAAATAATAAAAATTTGATAGCCTGTATTAATTCTATGATCAGTTTTGACTATGGTGATAAATAGATTTTATGCAATAAAAATGCTGAACCAGCATCAAGCATGATTCAGCATCGAATAATATCGGGGGCAGTATAGGACAAAGCCTACTGGAGAATTACTGTCCCTGATATCTTCATTGAAGGATTAAACGAGTTGTTCAATCACTTAACGTGCAGCAGGTTTTGCAGGTGTCGTAGTTTCCGCAGCAGCTTCAGAGGCAGCAGGCTGCTCTGCAGATGCGCCTGCAACAGGAGCATTCGATTCAGGTAATTCCTGGGTAGTCACAATCACTTTTTCTTCTGCAGTGGTGGTTTTCGCATCTGTAGTTTTACTATCAGCAAAACTGGTGGCTGCAGCAGCAGTAAGCGTAGTGGCAAGTAAGATTTGTGCATATTTCATTTTTGGCATCCTTTTATTCATGTCATGTAATCTGCCGAGCTGACCATCACATCAATTCGACAGATGCCCATCCTAAGCACTGAAATTTTACTGAGCAAATCAATTAACAAAAGCGACACGCAGGGAATAACCCAGCAGATACAAAACTGAGAAAGTTGTTTTATTTCTGTTAATTATGCGGAGTTTTATTTAATGAAAGTGTGTATGAATATTTCAAAAATCAAATTTGAAATAAAAGTTAACATAGAAAATTGGTAATTTTGGATCATTCCATTAATTTTATCTCTGTGATTTTCAAGGCATGTTCACTAAGAACACGCATTTTAAAGTCACACTGTGCTTTATAATGCAGAGTATTGCTATTTCTATTCAATCTCTTGAGAGCCGATTTTGAAAATTCTGTCAGCGTCGCAGGCTATTCCTGTCCATATCATTTCCGGATTTTTGGGTGCAGGTAAAACCACACTACTTAAACATTTACTACAGCAGAAACCGGAACAGGAAATCTGGGCGGTGCTGATGAATGAATTCGGTCAGATTGGGGTAGACCAGCAGTTATTGCCACAAGATCAGGGTTATGCGGTCAAAGAGCTGTTGGGTGGTTGTCTATGTTGCAGTAGTCAATTGCCGATGCAGATTGCCTTGTCACGTCTGCTGTCAGAAGTGAAACCTGATCGGCTGTTTATCGAACCTACCGGACTGGGGCATCCTGGCCAATTACTGGAACAGCTAACTGAGCCGCACTGGCACAGCCATTTAAACATGCAGGCTTTAGTCACCGTGGTGGATGGTTCGCGTTTGCATGACCGGGACTGGACCCAGCAAAACCTGTATGCGGACCAACTCAAGGCAGCGCATATTGTGGTGATTTCACATACTGACTTGATGACAGCCGCAGATCAAGCAGCGTTCACCCAACTTCAGGCGGAATATCAACCTTATGCGCAACAGTGGCTGTTCACCGAGCATGGACAACTCGATATCGAACAGATCAAACAGGACTATCGGGGTTCTGCCCGTCAGATTCAGCCTTTGTTAAAGCAGCAACAGATCACCCGTTCAGCGGATACGCCCGTAGTGATTCAGCAGATGCCTTATCATTATGTAGAAAGCGCGCAGGGTTATCAGGTTGCAGGCTGGAAATTTCCAAAACGCTGGCAATTTAATTTTTATGATCTGCTGGATCTACTCTGTGAACAAAAAGACTGGCTCAGAATCAAGGGAATTTTTAATACGGATCAAGGCTGGAAAAGCTTTAATTTTAATCCGGAGCAGTTTAATTATCAGTCGGTAGATGAAGGCATTGATAACCGGGTAGAAGTGATTTATCAACAGTCACGGGATTGGCTGGCATTTGAAACTGCCCTGATGCAATGTCGTATCGATCTGGAAAAATAACGGTACTGTTTCTAGTATGCTGAATGAATTATTGGCCTAAATCTGTTCAGCAAAATAGCGCTAAATCTTATATGCTAGGCGCCAAATTTGAGGATTATGTGATGGCGTTAAAAGCGACGATTTATAAGGTTGATTTGAATATTGCGGATATGGATACGCATCGTTATGAGGATTATCAGCTGACGATGGCGCTGCATCCTTCAGAAACCATTGAACGCTTGATGGTGCGTATTCTGGCCTATGCACGCTATGCCGATGAAGCACTGGAATTTACCAAGGATCTGTTTGAAACCGATGAACCGGCACTCTGGGAAAAGGATCTGACCGGGCAACTGGTCAAATGGATTGAAGTCGGTAGCCCGGACGAAGATAAAGTCAAAAAGGCCAGTGCGCGTTGCAAGCAGGTCGCAGTCGTCACCTATGGTTCTGCGGTGGATGAATGGTATAAGCGCAGCAGCAAATTAAAAATCTTAAAAAATGTGGAAGTGTGGAAGTTATCTACCGCAACCACCGACGCATTGCCACAGTTATGCGAACGCACCATGCAGTTACAGCTCAATGTGATGGATGGTGAATGGACCTTGATTGGCGATCAGGGCCAGGTGCTGGTGGAGTGGGAACAGTTACAATAAGGCCAAATAAGGATGCAAGTCTGGACTTGTATCCTGTAGCTCAAATTGCGTATATCTGAGGAATAAGAATACGCAGGGTTGCACCATGTACCATGAACTTTATGATTTACTGCTAGCTGTCGCGATCGGCGCAATTATTGGTGCAGAGCGTGAGTATCACAGTAAATCTGCTGGATTGCGTACCATGATTATGGTCAGTCTGAGTTCCTGTTTATTTACCATTATCTCCCTGAAAATAGGCGTGGCCAATCCTGACCGGCTGGCCGCCAATGTCTTGACTGGGCTGGGTTTTCTGGGCGCTGGTGTTATCCTGAAAGATGATAACCGTATTTCTGGAATTACCACCGCGACTACTATCTGGATGACGGCAGCACTCGGCATGGCAGTCGGTGCTGGCTATGAACTCTTAAGTATTTGGGCTACTTTTATTGTCATGGCGGTGCTGGTTCTATTAATGTATGTTCAGCGTGGCATTGAATCTCTGAATCAGGAACGCAGCTATGAAATCGTCTGCCCATTCGATCAGAATGATTCCGATCACTACGAAATGTTATTTAAACGTTATGAGTTAAAAGTGGTGCATTCCTCACAAAAAAAAATTGATCAACAGATTGTCGGACGCTGGATTCTGATGGGATCGGCCAAGAATCATCAAGAATTAACCCAGTATTTACTCAATGATAAGAATATTCAGGAACTCAGCTTTTAACCCATCAATGTCCCAAGCTTAAAAAAACAGAGCAATCCAGTTTATACTGAGCTTTGAATTTTATGCTCCTCTCAGGTAAATAACCATGATCAACGAACTTGAAATTATTGATTTAAAAGTAGGCGAAGGTAAAGAAGCGGTAAAAGGTGCCTTAATTACCACGCACTATACCGGCTGGCTGGAAGATGGAACCAAGTTTGATTCTTCTATTGACCGTGGTAATTATTTTGAAACTGTCATTGGTACCGGTCGTGTGATCAAAGGTTGGGATCAGGGTATTCTAGGAATGAAAATTGGCGGTAAGCGTAAACTGATGGTGCCTGCACATTTGGCCTATGGCGAACGCAAAATGGGTAAAGTCATTCCGGCCAATTCCAACCTGATTTTTGAAATTGAATTGTTTGACGTAAAAACACGTGATTAAAATGATTTAACTGGCTGAATATAAAATATACTTTTTATTCAAAAATGTATGATGGTTCTGGTACAGTCGCTTCAAAATAGACTGTGCCGGAGACGCTACAAAAAACATCTAAAAAGATTTGAAATCAAAAATATTCCTTGTAGATTATAAGAATAATAAAGAATTATTTTGAGATATAACGTATTTGCATAACTTGATAAGGAATGTCTGTTTTTTCGTATTTGTCTGTGTCTTGAGCTGGATGACTTGCATCGTAAGTTCAGCAATCGCTCAGGATGAACTCCCTTCGCCGTCATTTCAGCAGCAATCTCACGACCATATTACGGAAGTCAATTTTACCGAACATAGCACTAGTGCCTTGCAGGGAAAATGGCTGTTTTATCCGAGCCAGTTTATTGTTCAACCCAATCCCGTACTCGAGTCAAAAACAGTTGAATTGCCAGCCTCTTTTAAAACTCTAGCGGGTTCAAACTCTGGCTACGGTACCTTTATTGGTTATTTTAAAATTCCGAAAGAATTTCTCGGGCGACGCATCGCGATTCGGATTCCAACCCAATACGGCGCCTATCGGGTATATGTCAATGGACAGTTTATTGTCCGTCTCGGGGAAATCAGTACCATACCTGACAAACAGGTGACTGAGAAAGCACCGCGTATTGGCTATTTTGTTCCAGACACTGAGTATATTACCTTAAGCATTCAGGCTTCCAATTATACCCACTTGCATGGCGGTCTCGAACGACCAATGCAGATCGGCGTTGCAGCTACCATCAATCGCCAATTCCAGCAGCTCATGATGAGTATCGCCATGGTGTGTGGGGCGGTGCTTGGGGTGGGGATGTTTACTATTCTATTTTCGGTATTCAGGGGATCACAAGAACGTAACAGTAAAAGTATCTTTGTTTTTGGCTGGTTTATTGTCTTTTTGGCCCTGCATAATCTGTTTTCTGCACCTTATGCCTATACGGTATTTACCAATATCAACTGGCTGTGGGGAGCCCGCTTAGAGTATCTGTTTACTTTTATTGCTGCCTTCTTTTTTCTCAGTTATATGCATCTGTTTAACCGGCGCTATTTAAATCCAGTGATTTATTATATCGCGGTGGTATTACTGGTCTTTAATATTATTTTTACATTATTCTCACCTCCTGAGATATTTGAACGTCTCGCCCTATTTAGTGCGATTTTTGCCTTGGTTATCATCGGTAATTTTATTTACGGCTTTTATCAGACCTTACGTTATAAAGAGCATTATTCGCGTTTAAATCTGATTGCGATTATTTTTCTTTGTGTCACCTTTTTGAATGATTATCTGTTGCTGATCAATGTAATTAAAACCACGCATCTGTTCTTTATCTCAACCAGTATCTATGCCTTACTAATTATGTTTCAGCAGTCCAGACATTATGCACATCAAACTTATGAGACTGAACAGCTAAACCTGAACCTGATCGCGCTCAACGATTCACTCGATCAAAAAGTCAAAGAACGCACTCAGCAGCTGCGTGAAGTGAATGCCAAACTGGAACAGCAAATGAATATTGATGCGCTGACTGGAGCTTTTAACCGGCGTGCCTTAAATCATGAAATCCAGCAGCAGTTTTTGCAGACCCAACAGCAGCCGCAACATACCTTGATTTTTGCCATGCTCGATGTCGATTTTTTTAAAAACTATAATGACTACTATGGCCACTTAAAAGGAGATGAAATCCTGAAAAATCTGGTCAGGATTATTCAAGCTACTTTGCCACGGTCTGGCTATCTGGCGCGTTATGGTGGTGAAGAGTTTGCGATTCTGCTCACCGGGATGCCGGTTCAAACCGCCCTGCAAAATCTGGAAAATGTATTGGACCAGATTCGGGAACAGCGTATGCAACATCTGAATCGGCCAGATGCGAAAGACTATGTTACGGTTAGTATGGGCGCGGCCTGGGTTGAACAAAAACATGGCTATGCAGATATTCATGAATTGATGAAAGCGGCAGATGTGCAGCTCTACGCCGCTAAACAGGCAGGACGTGATCAGTTAAAAATTGAAAAAGAGGTCGATTAAAAAACATATTTATACAGATAGCGCGATTCATCTTCTGACTCGGTAGAATGTGGATGAAAGCCGCAGTGCTGATAATAACTTAAGGCAGTTTGGGTAGATTGTATTTCAATCTGATGAATTTTTTTCTTTAATAAAGTGCGATGCATTTGTTGAAATAACTCGGTGCCGAACCCCAGTCTTTGGCAGTGTTGGGCCACATAATGCATCCGGATTTCTCCAGCATCACTGACCAATAAGAATCCGACGACCTTGTCATATATGAGATAAACCCAGCAATCGTTATACAGCATATCGACAATCAGGCTGGCATGATCAAACTTTTCTAGCCAGGTTTGAATTTTGCTTTCTTCACGCTGATGATCCAGTACACAGGACTGAATGCTGTCATGAATGACCTGAATAATTTGAGGTATATCTTCGACCCTCCCTTCACGAATCATAATATTATTCATTTTCTCGAACATTTATAGGGAAGATTTATTTGATAAAAAAGAAGAGGGTAAAAAACAGAACAATATTGTAGTTTTTTGAGAATATTTTCCGTGATTTATCCATGTGAAGATCTGTTCTGTTGCTGATTTGTCCTGTTTGTTTATCTCAAGTTCTTGAATCTCATTAGGGAGTTAAAAATAAAAAATCAAAGTAAATCAATTTTTAAATAAATCGAAGTTCGAATCTGGGTAAAATGAGCAAGCAGAGAGGATAAATAGTAAAAATAAGCTTCAAGTTTGCACTGTATAAAAAATAGACGTATGCTGGGTCAAAAGGGACTATTCAAATGAATCTTGATCCTATAACCATAAAAATAAAATTAGTCACATGAGATCATCCACCATGCTGAAATTACTGCTCCTGTTATGTGTTTTATTCATGTTGAATGCTGCCTGGATCGTCGGCAGAAAGATCTATAAAGCTCAGCGCCATCTGGCGCGTCAGCGTCCAGAAAAACCGGCACAGATTTCCAGCATGACAGAGCAAGAGGTCATCGAGCAAGAGCAGCAAGTACATCTGGTAGATGCTTATGAACTGGAACTGTTTGACGATGTGGCACAGCTATTCTTTCAACGGCAGGTGCATATTGAGAATCGGGCACAGGCCGAACAGTTACAGCAAGAACTATTACAAAAAATGCCAATGCATAGTGGCACCCAGATTCGTCAGATGGATTTAGGCGAATGGTCTATTTTCTGGAATTTTTATGATCAGTCACTGGAATATTATGTCGGTCGCTATGGCGTATTCTATGCACATGTCGACCGTTTTGGAGAAGAGCACCGGCATGAAATTCGCAGGGAACTTTTGCATTCTGACTGTGCTTAGAACACAACTTTCAGTCATTTTCTACGACTGAAGATCTCAGGCTACCTACTTAAGCCATTATAATTCAGAAAAGGTATCTCATGCCTTAGCTCAGATTTTTTCTGCCTCTTGGCGGAAATAGCCCATATAATTTATCTCCTTTAAGCCATAATCTTGCGCTAGAAAAACCTCAAAACTCGCGAGTCGTATCCTCGAAATAGTCATTTAAAATGTACGAAGTCTGGCGAGCAATGATCCGGACTAAAAAGGCAGAAATACTATGATCATTGATTTTCATCAAGCACAATTACAGAAGTTTATTGCTCTGGCGATGAAGATCCAAGCTGAGCCTGAACAGTATTTGCAGTTTGATTCGGTCTCGGATTTTTATAAGGTTGACTGGTTGCAGGATTTTCCGGTTGGTACAGAATACTATATTTCCGGTCTAGATGATGGTGCCGATGAGTTTCATGCCGTGATTTATTATGGCGAAGCGCAGCTACAGATCAGCTGTGGACAGGCACAGCTTTCAGTAAAACTATGTTGCAAACATTGACCGGGCTGTCGGAATTTCCCGATAAAAGAATAATGACATCCGCTATAAAGTTGATATAAATTGCAGAGTCATCTCTGTATCTGATTTTTATTCGCATCAGCCGAGAGTGGCATAGGCGAATATCGTAATAAAAATAAGGAAAAAATAGCATGGCACATCAGTTCACCGTGAAAGCAATTATCAATGGCGTGTCTATTGATGAATTTAAGCGTTTGGCCAATGATATTCGTTTGCATGAGGCAGTTTGCCATCGAATTCCTGCGCAAAACTTGGAAATCCTGGTTTCGGAAAAGCAGGGGCATATGTATACCCTGAAACGCGCTTATAATCTGGATGTTAATATTCCTGATATCGCAAAAAAATTACTCAAAGATGCATTCCGTTTGCAGCGTACCGATGTTAGCGATCTGAATGAAATGACTTCGACGGTACAACTCGGTGCGAACTTGCCGATCGAGGCCATCTGTCAGCGTGCAGTCACTGGAGATGAAGACCAGATCCAGTTCCAGTTAAACTGGACAGTCAAAGTCAAAGTGCCTTTGCTGGGTGGCATGCTAGAAAAGCATGCTGAAGGTGAGATTCGTAAATTTAGTGAAATTGAACTCAGCATTGTCGAAGATGAATTGCGTAAAGGTCTCACCGCTTGAAGCAATCAAATACTGTGATTGACCTAATTTAAAAACTGGTCAGGTTAGACGCAGGGTAGTGGTAGCTGATTGGGCGGTAGATCGCTATTTTCAGGGTACTGCCACTATCCAAAAAACTTTTTAAGTGCTGATAAAGTTTGCCGTTACATTAATGCTGATGGCCAGAATGGTGGTATTGAATCCGTAAGCCAAAAGCAAATGTAGGGTATTTAAAACCCGCATGGATTGGCAAGTAATGGATACATCTGCAGTTTGCGCAGAAGTCCCGATGATATAACTAAAATATAGAAAGTCTGGATAAGTCGGTCTGGTGGTATTTGGAAAATCCAGTCCGCCTTGTTGCTGTTTGTCGAGCGCCAAATAAAAGTCATGCGCATAATGAATTGCAAAAATCGTATGCATCAAGAACCAGGCTGAAATAATGGTCAGAACTGACAAGATTAAATGGCCGGTTCGGATGGTAGTGTCTTTGGGTAAATGATTAATTTCAATAATAATCGCTATAAAACACATGATCAGGGTGATGATCACCAGAAACAGAATGATCCATTTGCTGGCATCCTGTTGCATGGCGCGTTGCAGAATATGAGCATGATCAATACGCCAGAGTTTTTTTATGGTCAATAATAAATAAGCGTAAATCGCGATATTCCAGCTGATCAAGAGGCAGCTTGACCAGCTCAAAGGGGTGACTGTCTGTAAAACCAGATAAAATCCAATGATGGCTGGGAAAATAATAAAGAAATACAGACGGGATTGAAGTGCCGTTTTTATAGATTGAAGAAGCTGCATCATGCCATTTATATTTGTTTTGCTGACTTCTCAAGATCCTAGCACAGAACCGTTTGCAATAAAGAAGATTGCAACGGCCTGAGTATCAGCCTCAGTTATTTCCTCTACGACATTTCATCCTAAAGGTGTCGAACTGATTTGACTGCGCGGATCGCGCAGCAGGCGTGATCATCTCAATAAATTTTTTTCTGAACCGAGGTTTAGATCGATTGAGCAGGTTGTTGGATTGCAGTGCCATAGGCAAAGACTTCCACCATGCCACCTTGCATACCGAGTTCAGTGGTGCTGAGCCGAATACCCATAATCTGAGTCGCCCCGATTTTTTCGGCTTCCAGTTTTAAACGTACAATCGCTTCACGTCGTGCGCGTTCTACTACACTTTCATAGCTGGTCAGACGGCCACCCAGCATATTCTGCACATTGGCAATCGCATATTTAAAATAATCATGGGAAATGACCACATTGCTGCTGATCATCTGTCCGGAATATTCAGACACAACGAAGCGGCTATTGTTCACCCGGATATAGGCCAGACGTTGTTCCTGTTCATCCAGATAACGAAAATGTTTACCTTCGTTATAACGTCCAAAACCGAAACCGACACAAAACAGAATGGCAAAAATGATGATCTGGAGAATTAAACCATCCATGCTTTAATCTGCCTGCGGAAAAGGGTCGGGCAATTTCGGCATGATCGGATCAACGACTACGGCTGTCCCATAAACAAAGAGTTCAGAAGCACCTTGGGCGATATTAGAGGTCGAGAAACGAATGCCGACAATCGCATTGGCACCCCTACTACGGGCTTTTTCAATCATGCGGTTCATGGCTTCCTGTCGTGATTCTTCCAGCAGTTCGGTATAGGCGGTAAGCTCACCACCGACAATATTTTTCAGGCCGGCCAATAAGTCACGTCCGACATGTTTGCTGCGTACGGTACTGCCATACACCACATCAATTTGCTGGCGAATGGTATGTCCCGGTACAGATTCCAGATTGCTAAGTAACATGTGCATGTTTTCTAAATAAATCGCTGGTCTATGACAATAGGAAAACTGCCTCGAAAATGCAATAAAAAAAAGCCCACCGAAGTGAGCTTTTCCTGATCTGTCTGGAATTTATTGCGCTGGTTGTTCTGCCGCACGGCGCTGTTCAGACACAGACGGGGTATTCGGCAAGGTATCCGTCGTATTAACTTTCAAGCCGCCCCCCAGGGTTTTGTAGACTTCAACCTGATTGTTCAGATTGGCCTGTTCAAGCAATAACAAACCTTGTTCTGCTGCATAAGACGCACGCTGTGCATCCAGTACCGTCAGATAGCTGTCAATTCCGGCGCGGAAACGTGCCTGTGACAAGCGATAGGTGGTGTTGGTTGCTTCGACCAGACGGCGCTGAGCTGCAAGACGGTCACCAATATTCTGACGTACTGCCAAGGCATCATTCACTTCACGGAAAGCAGTCTGAATCGACTTTTCGTAATCTGACAAGGCAATTTGCTGATCGGTTTCAGAAATACGGATATTGGCCTGACGGGTGCCCCAATCAAAAATTGGAATATCCAGACTCGGACCAAATGACCAAGCAAAACTGCCCGACTTAAACAGGTCGCCTAAATCAGTAGAGGCATAACCTGCTGAACCAGTCAGACTAATTGTCGGGAACAGACGCGCACGTGCTGCCGCAATATTGGCACCTGCCGCAGATAGACGGTATTCAGCGGCACGGACATCTGGACGGTTAATTAATAGATCACTTGGCAAGCCTGAACCCAATGCAGTATTGGAAGTGATGCGGGTCACGCGTTGTGCTGGTAATAAATTCGCAGGCACTTGCTGACCGACCAGCAGGTTTAACAGGTTTTGTGCCTGTGCCACCTGAGTCCGGTAATTCGCAACATCATTACGTGCTGTTTCAACCGAAATTTGCGCCTGACGCACTGGAAGCTCGCTGTCGATCCCGACATCAAAACGTTTTTTGTTCAGATTAAAAGATTCAAGCTGAGCTTTCAGCGTTTGCTCAGCCAAAGCCAGATTGGCATTGGCAAACGAGTAGCTGAGCCAAGCCTGAGACACCTGACCAATTAAGGCAATTTGCGTCGCATCTCGCGCACTTTGGGTCGCCAGGAAACTATCCAGCGCATTGTCACGCAAGCTGCGGACACGTCCCCAAAAATCCAGTTCATACGCAGTTACACCCAGTCCGACATTATAAGTCGTCACTGCACCGCGATTCTGCGAATTCATGGTGTCCTGGCGCAATACGCTACCACTGGCACCAATCGTCGGTAACTGGTTGTTTTCAGTAATCTGATACTGTTGCTGAGCTCGTTGAATATTGAGGGCAGCAATACGCAAATCACGGTTATTGTTTAATGCCAGATCCAGCACCTGTAACAGGCGCTGATCGGCAAAAAAGTTTTTATAACCTTGTTCTGCTACAGAAGTACCAGACGCATTGGTATAGCTGCTCGGGATATCTGCCTGCGCAACCGGCTCTGGACTGCGCATACTTTGACAGGCTGTCAAAGCAAGCGCAAGGGCAGATACCGCAATGCTACGACCTGTAATAGACCATACATTTTGCATTACGACTTATACTCCTGATTTTGTTGTTTTGGTTTGTATTTAAAGACACTTCGAATCCACACGTAGAATACCGGGATAAAGAAGATACCTAACAGGGTCGAGCTGATCACGCCGCCGAGTACACCATAACCGACTGAGTGCTGGCTACCTGCACCCGCACCTGAAGCCAGAGCAAGAGGTAATACACCAAAACCAAAGGCCAATGTGGTCATGATAATTGGACGTAAACGCATTTTTGCCGCATGCAAGGTCGCTTCAAATAACTCTTCACCTTGTTCCTGCAATTCTTTCGCAAACTCGACAATCAAGATCGCGTTTTTCGCAGAAAGACCAATCACGGCAATAATCGCCACCTGGAAGTAAATGTTATTCGACAGGTTCGGGTTTTGCAGCAGCACCATTCCACCAAAGGTAAGTAATAATGCACCCACAATACCCAATGGCACCACCATTAGAACTGAGAACGGAATCGACCAGCTTTCATACAGGGCTGCCAGACACAAGAAGACGATCAGTAGTGACAAGGCATACAGGAACGGCGCCTGTGCACCAGATTCACGCTCTTCTAAAGATAGACCTGTCCATTCGAAGTCGAAACCTTGCAAGCCCATTTCTGGTAACTTCGCTACAATTTCTTCCATGGCCACCATTGCATCGCCCGAGCTGATACCCGGAGCAGGTGTACCCTGAATGTTCATTGACGATACGCCGTTATAACGCTCAAGACGTGGAGAACCGTAGGTCCATTCGCCTGTGGCAAACGCCGAGAATGGCACCATTTCACCACGATTATTACGCACATACCATTGGTCCAGATCTTCCGGCATCATCCGCGAGCCAGCTTCACCCTGAACATAGACTTTCTTGACACGACCGCGATCAATGAAGTCATTGATATACGAACCGCCCCAAGCAATGCCCATGGTGCTGTTAATTTCAGCAACACTCACGCCCAATGCACCGGCTTGTGCATGATCGACAATGACACGGTACTGTGGAGTATCTTCCTGACCATTCGGACGCACACCAGCCAGACGCGAGTCTTGTGCTGCTAGACCGAGGATCGTATTACGTGCTGCCAGGAGCTGGTCATGACTTTGACCACTTGCAGCTTTGAGCTGTAAGTTAAAGCCAGCCGACACACCCAGTTCAGGCATTGCAGGTAATTGCAGTGGCATGATGTAAGACGCATCTTTGACAATCATGTTCAGCGCCATACCACGTTGAATAATGGCACCGATTTGAGATTCCGGACTGTGACGCTCTGACCAGTCTTTCAGTTTAATAAATGCCAGACCTGCGTTTTGTCCCACACCCGTGAAGGAGAAACCTGCCACACTAAAGACGGATTCGAAATGCTCTTTCTCGTTTTCCAGGAAATAGTTGGTCATGGTGCTGACCACTTTGTCGGTACGTTCCAAGGTAGCATTTGGCGGTAACTGAACCAGCGTCATGACCACGCCCTGATCTTCATCAGGTAGGAACGAAGAAGGCAGTTTCTGGAACAACAGCACAATAATACCCAGTACCACGGCATACACCACGCCTGAGAAAATCTTGCTGTGAGTCATACGGTTGACGCCGCCCTGATATTTCACAGAGACCTTATCAAAACTGCTATTAAACCAGCGGAAGAAACGCGCAAAAATACCATTACTTTCCGGCTTGTTCGGATCATGCTGTTTCAGCAGGGTCGCACATAGGGCAGGGGTAAAGGTTAAGGCAACCACCAGTGACAAGACCATCGCTGTGACCAGCGTAATCGAGAACTGGCGATAAATGACCCCGGTGGTTCCACCGAAGAAAGCCATTGGAACGAATACTGCCGACAGCACCGAGGTAATACCAATCAATGCGCCAGAAATCTGTTTCATTGATTTTTCAGTTGCAGCCACCGGATCGAGATGTTCTTCCACCATGACCCGTTCGACGTTCTCGACCACAACAATCGCGTCATCCACCAGAAGACCAATCGCCAACACCATGGCAAACATGGTCAGGGTATTAATCGAGAAGCCAAAGATGTTAATGACGGCAAATGTACCTAATACAACGACTGGAACCGCCATGGTTGGAATGATGGTGGCACGCCAGTTCTGCAAGAACAGGAACATGACCAGGAACACCAGAATAATCGCTTCGATCAGGGTTTTAACTACACTCTTAATCGACAGTTCAATAAATGGTGTTGTATCAAACGCCAGTTGGTCGACCATGCCTTGCGGATAGTTCGGACGTAACTGTTTTAAACGCTCTTCAACCGCTTGTGCGGTATCCAGGGCATTGGCACCAGTCGCGAGCTTTATTGCTACACCACCAGCCGGTTTGCCATTAAATTTAGAATCGAACTGATAGTTATCTGCACCAAGTTCAACTCGTGCAACATCACCTAAGCGAACCTGCGCACCTGAAGTGGCATTTTTCAGGAAGATATTGCTGAACTGTTCCGGCGTTTGTAACAGACTTTGAGCCGTTACCGTCGCATTTAACACTTGTCCTTGAACTGCAGGCGCGCCACCCAACTGACCTACGGCAACCTGTGCGTTTTGGGTACGGATTGCAGTAGCAATATCACTTGGCGTCACTTGCAGGCTGGCCATTTTGGCTGGATCCAGCCAGATACGCATCGCATAAGAACCACCAAAGACCTGAACTTCACCAACCCCGGCCACACGGCTTAAAGGCTCAGCAATATTCGAGTTAACATAGTCTTTGATGTCATCTGCGGTCAGGCTGCTATCAGGTGAATAGAATGCCAAAACTTGTAGGAAGCTGGCACCCGATTTGGTCACCCGCACACCCTGACGCTGTACATCTTCAGGCAGCAGGGCAGTCGCAGACTGTAATTTGTTTTGAACCTGAACCTGTGCGATATCAGGATCGACACCCTGGTCAAAGTTCAAGGAAATAGACGAAGAACCATTACCCGCACTGTTAGACGAGATATAGCGCAAGCCATCCATACCGTTCATCTGCTGCTCGATGATCTGGGTCACTGTATTTTCAACAGTTTCAGCAGATGCACCCGGATAAGTCGCAGAAATGGTTACGGTTGGTGGTGCGATGGTTGGATATTGTGCAATCGGCATTTTACTGATGGTTAAAATACCCGCCAGCATAATCACCAATGCAATCACCCAAGCGAAAATCGGGCGATGAATAAAGAATTGAGCCATGAACCATTACTCCTTATGCATTTGCAGCAGGTTTTTGTTCAGGTTTCTCTTTAGCATCATCTGCCTTTTTCTCGCTGGCTGCAGGCTGTTGCGGTGCAGCAGCTTGAGGTTGATAAGGTTTTGGTACAACTTGCTGTTCAGGTTTTACTTTCGCAATACCATCTACAATCACTTTATCGCCTGGATTCAGACCTTCAGTCACAATCCAATTGCTGCCTTGGGAACCAACGGTGGTCACTGGACGTGGCGTCACTTTATTGTCAGCACCGACCAGCATCGCCATCGCCTGACCTGTTGGGGTACGAGTCAAAGCTGCTTGCGGAATCAGGAAAGCATTCGGTACTTCACCCTGTACGATTTGCGCAGTGGCAAACATACCTGGCAGAAGCAGGTGATTTTTGTTCGGGAATACCGCACGTAAAGTCACGGTACCTGTTTCCGGGTTCACGCTGGCATCAGAGAATGCAAGACGGCCTTCAACCGGGTAGATACTGCCATCTTCAAGCTTCAACTTGACTTTGGTGTTGTTCGAGCTGTTCAAGCTGCCTTGGTTAAGCTGTTGACGTAAACGTAAAAGCTCGGCACTTGACTGGTTAATATCTACATAGATTGGATCTAGACGTTGAATCGTCACCAATGGCTCTGGCTGATTTGCTGTCACCAAAGCACCCGCCGTCACAGACGAACGGTTGGTCTGGCCCGAAATCGGAGCACGTACAGTCGAATAGCCCAAGTTGATTTCTGCATTACGCAAAGTTGCGCGATTGGCATTCAAATCAGCTTCAGCCAATTTGACCTGTGCCGCGATGTCATCATATTCCTGTTTGGAAATGGCATTGGTACCGACCAGTTGACGGTAACGGCCTTCCTTCACACGCAATACGCCCAGATTGGCTTCAGCACGGGCAATCGCTGCACGGGCATTGTCTACTGTAGTGCGGTTGGTGCTTGAATCGATTTCATATAAGGCCTGACCTTCACGCACATAGCTGCCTTCCGTGAACAAGCGTTTAAGCACCACGCCACTGGCTTGTGGACGTACGTCTGAAATTTCAAATGCTGTTGTACGACCTGAGAGCTCTACAGACTGCTCTACACTTTGCGGTTGTGCAACAAGAACACCGACTTCAGTCGGTGGCATTTGTTGTTGAGCACCAGCTTGCTGGCCCTCTTTAGGATCTTTGCTACAACCAACAAGTGCAAGACTTGTTGCCAATGCGCAAGCAGTCAGGGCAGGTGCCCAAAGCTTTGCAGACATCATTATTCCACCTCTAATTAGATTTATATCTAAATTTTCTTATTTGTGAGCCGCGCAATATCTGATCCAGACCATATACCACAACGAAATCCAAATAAAACTGATACTCCAGCCGGATATGACATCTGAAGGAAAATGTACGCCCAGATAAACTCTTGAGATCCCCATCATCAGCATCCATACCACTGCACCGATCACGATGAGGGTATAACGGGAATGTTGCCGATGGATGTAAATTGCCAAACAAGCCAGACAGGCCGCATATAGACTATGGGCACTTGGAAAGGAACTTCCAAAGCTTTCAACCAGATGCAAGGATTCTGGTGGTCGGGGTCGGGCAATTGCAAATTTCAACAGCCAAGCTAGGAGAATTCCTCCGATAATTCCGATACATATAAAAATTGCGTTTGTATACTTTTTATACCACAGCAATGCAATACACCATAGTGTGGATAAAAATAATACAAATGGCATGCCACCTATTAGGGATAAGGACTGAGTAATTTGATTCCAAAACTCGGTGCGATACAGCCTCATCCATTCCACAGCCTGCAAGTCGAGCTTGCTTAAAGCGGGAATATTCAGGATGAACACACTGAAAATTAAAAATAAAATACCGACAAAAAGTAACAAGTAATGCATGCCAAAAATCCTTGTTCTTTTAACCGTTCGCAGATCGGCCAATTGTCTGAAGCAAAGTGTACTTGTCAGTACACTTTTTTTCAAGTGTGCGTATTTTATGCGAATTCCATTTTTTTCGTAAGGAATTTGTTGCTAAATATAGTGTAATTATCTCAGTTTTGAGTTTTTGTCGATGTATGATTTTCGTCAATTTCAATGCTTTGCTTGGGTGGCCAGAAGAAATCACTAGGTCGGGTCAGGAAGTGAGTCATGACCAGTTTTGCCAAAGGTTTCCACTGTTCAAAACGCACCCGGCGCGCGCGTAAGGCTACAATAATCGTCAGAGTGAAACTGACAAACAAGTTGGTCAGGCCAATGAGTAACACACCCAGAAAAGACACTACGATCAAGCCGATATCAGGGCCATTGATGGTAATCAGGCCCTGAATAAAGTTGGCAGAGGCAAAGGCGATATGACGAATATCCAGCGGCAGACCGAGAATAAAACCAATGGTGCCCATACTGCCAAGCATGATCCCGAAAATAAAATTACCCGCCAGTGCACCCAGATTACGTTCGATATAGTCAGCAAAACGGTAAAGACGTTCTTGCCCCATCAGCTGCGATAAACGCACATGGGCTTTCAGTCGCGGGCCGACCTTGCGATAAACGGCCATATTGTCAAAATAACCGGCCAATAATCCGGACAGGAACAGACATACCCCGGCAATCGCTGCATGCGGAATTGCTAACGAAGTAAACGGATTCAGGTCATGCAGGGTTTTGGCCGCCTTGGCATGATTCATTAAAGGTTCATGCAGCGCAAAATCCCATAACAGGGTAATTAATGCTGCTACGGGAATCGCAATCGAAATATTACCCAGAATAGCGACAAACTGGGTGCGGATGATATTTACAATCAGCGCGGCCAGCTCGGCAATCTGAGCCATTTTCGAGCCTTTACGCTGCTGTACAGTAGCCGCCAGTGCGGCAGCAGTCATCGCCGGTTGTTTGGTTGCCACGGTAAAATGCAGGACGTGAATCAGCATAAAGCCTAGTGAATAGTTCATGCTATAGCTAAAGGCTTGCATTAAGGGAGCCATGGTGAGGCGTGTCATTAGAATTTTTAAGGTGGCCATCGTCGCGATGATGGCACCAGCACCTGCAGCTGATTTATACATGGCCAGAAAGCCTTGCTTGTCGGTACTCACATAATGCTCACCGGTCTTGCTGGCATTTTCAGTTACCTGTAAAGCCAAAAGTTCACTATTGGTGGCCAACAGGGCCCGCACACTGCGTTCGCTATAAATTGCTTCAGTAATGTCCGCCATAAACAGGCCAATGGATTGATAACGCAGATCATCGTCATCCATGACCATATTGAGCAGGATTTCAACGCGTTCCAGACACTGTTCTAGCAGTGCCAGCATATAGGTCAGACTGACACTGACGCCAGTCCGCTTGGTAGAACGGCGAATCTTGGCCACGACATCATGGCACTGTTCCAGCATCACCAGCGCTTGTGACGCATCGGGTGGTGTGATCGAATCGACCAGGGTGACCGTGTTATAGCGCTTTTTATATTCCTGAATAAACTCGTTAATCTCACGATTCTGTACCAGAAAGGGAGATTCATATTCCATCAGTTCAGGCTGGGCATTAATAAATTCAGGGTGCAGACCAATACCACTGATCCGGTAAGACAAAATGGTCAGTGCCTTAATCAGTTGGTCTTTGATTCGGGTTTTTTCAGGCTGATTGGAATGTCCCTGATTGAGAACTGCAAATAAACGTTGCCAGTCGTCTTCATCAAAATAATCCAGCCAGTATTTATCGGTACGCTGATAAAAAACCTTGCGAAATAATTCCTGAAGTTGCTGATGGTCAGGAATCAGCGGCAAGACATGTGCACCAAGGCGCTGGTTTAGCTGGTTCCAGAATCCATCCAGAGACAAAATACCGGTATCGGAAAACAGACCGGTCTGTTTATAGCGGTTAATGATCCGCAGGGTAAAGGTTTGAAGCGTGGCAACCGCATTCGGGGTGAGTAATAAAGCCCGGATAAATGCATTGAATTTTGCTTCGATCTCTTCGGTATTTCTGCTGTCTTCTGGCCTGATTCTTTCAACCAGTTCAATCAGAAGATTTTCATCCAGCACCGCCCGAGGTTGTTCAAGCTGGTGCTGCATGTTTTGGAAAAGATCTAGAAAATTAATATGCATAGGCGAGTTTAAAAGTTACTGAATTCGATGTAGGGCCAGTTTGGCCAGATTAATCAGGGCCTGACGATATTCGGAGTCAGGTAATGCCTGCAAGGCATCAATTGCAATTTCAGTTTCTTCAGTGGCACGTTGACGGCAATAATCCAGCGCACCAGATTCATTGACAATCTGAATGACCTGTTCCAGATGTTCCGTACCGCCAGTCGCAATACTGCGACGGATGATTTCATGTTGCTCACCGGTGGTGTTTTTCAGTGCTGCAATCAATGGCAGGGTCGGTTTGCCTTCCATGAGATCATCACCGATATTTTTGCCGAGCGTGTCCGCATCGGAGGTGTAATCTAAAATGTCATCAATAATCTGGAAAGCATTGCCGAAATGTCCGGCAAAGGTTTTTAAAGGCTGACGGAATTCATCTTTATCCGACAAAATGGCAGCACCTTCGGTCGCCAGTTCAAACAGGCGCGAAGTTTTGCCATGAATAATATTCAAATAAGTCGCTTCAGTGGTTTCCGGCTGATGCTGGGATTGCAGTTGCAGCACTTCACCTTCAGCAATTTCACAGGTGCCGGTCGAAAAATCTTTGAGCAATACCATGTTGTTCAGATCGACCAGCAAATCAAAAGCACGTGAAATCAGAAAGTCGCCGACCAAAACCGCAGTCTGGTTATTCCAGGTGGCATTGGCTGTCGGGCGGCCGCGACGCAGACCGGATTCATCTACTACATCATCATGCACCAGTGTTGCGGTATGCAGCATTTCAATAATTGCAGCCAGTTTACGGTGTAGTTCTAAATTTTCAGCCCCACACGCCTTGGCGGCCAAAAGACACATAATCGGTCGCATACGTTTGCCACCCGCTTCCACCACGTGTTTGCTGACGGCCATCACTAATGCAACTTTTGAGGTAATTCCTTCATTAATGAATGTGTCCATCGCAGCAAAGTCGTTAGCAACAGGCGCGAGAATGTCTTGCTTAAAGTCGATGGTCATGTGAAAGAAAACCTCTAGTCTGGTAAATCGCAGGTCGTAGTTTAACAATTTATAACATGAGTGAAACCTAAGAAATGCATAAACTCCACTAAAAATCAGCTTTTTATAGATCTTATGTAGATTCGATCCATATTTCGAGCCATAAAAATCAGGAAAGGTCAGAGGCATCGCCCTATTCGTCAGGCTGAGTATATTAATCAAACCGGCCGGATTTCTGCTGTATTATTTTGTTGCTGAATATATCTTGAGTATTTGATTTGATAGAAATTATTTAATAGTTAAATAATTAGCGCATCCTGCTCATTATTATTTCAGTAAAATGGCTTGTTGTTTTTTTGAATATCCCTTAAAATCCTCGCCCTTAGATATCCCCCAGTGGCGTACGTCTTAAGTTCGATATATTCCTTTATCGGCACGACGACACGGGCTTGTTTGGAGTACATTATGTACGCAGTAATCCAAAGCGGTGGTAAACAGCACCGTGTAGTTGAGGGTGAAACCCTTAAAGTAGAATTATTGAAAGCTGAAACTGGCGCGACTATTACGTTTGATGACGTATTGATGCTTGTTAACGGTGAAAGCATTCAAATCGGTGCTCCAGTTGTTGCTGGTGCTACTGTAACTGCTGAAGTAGTTAGCCATGGTCGTCACGACAAAATCCGCATCATCAAAATGCGTCGTCGTAAACACTACCGTAAACAACAAGGTCACCGTCAATGGTTCACTGAGTTGAAAATTACAGCTATTTCAGGCTAATTACGAGGAGTAAATAGACATGGCAACTAAAAAAGCCGGTGGTTCGACTAAGAACGGTCGTGATTCGAATCCTAAGATGTTAGGTGTTAAAGTTTACGGTGGTCAAACTGTAACTGCAGGTAACATCATCGTTCGTCAACGTGGTACTGAATTCCACGCTGGTCAAAACGTTGGTATGGGTCGTGACCATACATTATTTGCTACTGCTGATGGCGTAGTAAAATTCGAAGTGAAAGGTCAATTTGGCCGTCGCTACGTATCTGTTGACGCGTAATCCGCTGAGATAGAAAAAAGCCCACAATTTTTGTGGGTTTTTTTATGCCTAAAAATTAATGTCCAGATTAATCGACATTCCATAATGTAAAAATTGTCCTGAAATCTTCATGATGATGAACAAAAAAACCGATTTCGAATTAATAACAATACAAAAGTTCTTATTTTCTATCATTTTAGCTTTTAATTTTCGTTTAAGATGAGCTATCAAATAAATTGCGATCACGCAAAATATAAGGGTGAAATTATGAATATGCTTCGTAAAACCGTCTGTGCTATGGCTCTGGGTGTAGTGACTTTAGCACCGGTGATGAGTACAACCGTGTTTGCTGCACCTGTGGCAGCTTCGGAGCAACAGGCAACAGCCAGTCTGGTCAAGCAGCTCAATCATGTGCGTAGCATGACGGCAAATTTCGAACAAAGCACTAAGGTAACCAACCCGAGAGCGACCCAGAAAAAAGGTCTGACTGCACAACATATGAATCAAACCTTTAAAGGGGTGATGAAAGTTGAGCGTCCGGGTAAATTCTATTGGGAAACGACCGCACCGTCGAAGCAAGTCATTGCAACCACGGGTAAAACCGTATGGATTTATGATCCTGACTTGCAACAAGCCGTTCGTCAAAGCTTAGATGAGCAGGTTGCCAATACGCCGGCCTTATTGCTGTCAGGAAACACCAGCCAGATTATGCAGTCTTACCGGGTGACTCAGCCAAATAAAGGCAAAACCTATTACACGCTGTATCCTAAAAATACCGATGGTGTGTTTGAAAGCCTGACCATTAGCTTTGGCGCAAACAAAGCACCAAGCTTGATGATCTTGCAGGATTCATTGGGACAAACCACCAATATCAAATTTAGCAATGTAAAAGTAAATAGCAGTATTCCAGCCTCTACCTTTAACTTTACCCCACCAAAAGGTACGGACATCATTGATCAATAAGCATCAATATGAACCAGATAAAAAAAGCAACCTTTCGAGGTTGCTTTTTTTATTGCCGATCATCAGGATTGTTTTGGACAGACTACAAGGTTCAGCTATATCTAAACACGAGAGCATCTTAGAATAAATAAAAGTCGAGTCAATGAAATTGCAAAAATTTTAGAGCTCAGGATGAAGATTAATCTATTTAAAACTACTGAAATTTACGCTGTTTTATTACTCACTGTAAGTATGTTGGGTTGTCAGCCTCAATCCAGTTCAGTGGCAAAGCTTGCGCAAACAGATCGGGTTGTGCAAATTGAAGCCAAAACCGTTCCAATTAAAGGGGCAGCCAAAGTGGTATGTGAAATAGAAGGTTGTGTAAGCTTTGATCTACAAACGGTGGACAGCAATATTGACTGGATTAATCAATATTTTATTGAGCGCATTCAGCATACCGAGCCTGTTGCATTCACCAAAGTCACTCAGAAAAATCCGAAAAAAGCCGATGAACCGCATTATCTGGATCAGCGCTTTATCAAAGCGGAATTTGTCGGTCAGCGTGCCCATCTGGCGACTTTTGCTTTAAAAAGTTCCAATCTGGCAAGGAATAAAAATGCTTCTCTGAAACATGTGGAATATATCAATTTTGATCTAAAACAGAACAAACGTTTGGCTTTGTCTCAACTGTTATTAAATGGCGGTGAGCCGAAACTGCTGAATGCGATGTATCGAACCAATACTCAATGGCTGAATACGCAGGGTATTCAACAACAGCAGTTAAAATTGAGTGATAACTATTATTTTGATACAACAGGTCTGGTGATGGTGTATCCGGCAGGCGAACTAGCTCCGGCAGCAGCAGGAATGCCTGAATTAAAAGTGTCATATGCGGATTTAAATGAAGTGATTCGCCCTGAATATTTAGCCATTTTGCAGCAGACAGCTTCCTAAATATTGTGCTAATAGGACGCAGCCGTGGTCTTGGTCACTGTATTTTTTAATGCTAAGAGCTTACACTATAGCCAGTTTTTTTCTTCTGCAAAGATTGATTATGATCGACCCGAAATTACTCAGAAATAATATTGAGGCTGTAAATGTAGCCTTGGCAAAACGTGGTGTTCAACTCAATGTTGAAGAGTGGGCATCCCTAGAAGCACGCCGTAAAGAGATTCAGTCCAAGACAGAAACACTGCAAGCTGAACGTAATGCCGGTGCCAAACAAGTCGGTCAAATTAAAAAAGCAGGTGGCGACGCATCTGAAATCATGACACGCATGTCTGCGATTGGTGATGAAATCAAAGCAGCTGAAGCAGCACTGGCTGAACTGCAAGCTGAGCTTGAAGAAAAATTATTATCTATTCCAAACTTGCCAGATGAAGCTGTGCCTGAAGGTAAAGACGAAAGCGATAATGTGGAAATCCTGAAATGGGGTACACCGCGTGAATTTGATTTCGAAATCAAAGACCATACGGATCTGGGCGAAATGATGGGCGGTCTTGAATTTGAAACCGCGACCAAATTAACTGGTTCACGCTTCAGTGTATTGAAAGGTCCATTGGCGCGTTTACAACGTGCCATTACCCAGTTCATGCTAAATACGCATACTGATCAAAATGGTTATACCGAAGCCTATGTGCCTTATCTGGTCAATGCAGATTCATTGCGTGGGACTGGTCAGCTGCCTAAATTTGAAGAAGATCTGTTTAAGCTGCAGGGCGAAAAAGAGTTTTATCTGATTCCAACTGCTGAAGTGCCAGTGACGAATTTCGTACGTGATGAAATTATTGATGCAGACCGTCTGCCACTGAAATATGCAGCGCACACGCCATGTTTCCGTAGCGAAGCAGGTTCTTATGGTCGTGATACCCGCGGTTTGATCCGTCAGCACCAATTCGACAAAGTCGAAATGGTTCAGATTGTAAAACCTGAAACTTCGATGCAAGTGCTTGAAGAATTGACTGGCCATGCTGAAGGCATTTTGCAAGCACTCGGACTTCCATATCGTAAAATTTTACTTTGTGGTGGTGACATGGGCTTTGGTGCGACCAAGACTTATGACTTGGAAGTCTGGGTACCAAGCCAAAATACCTACCGTGAAATTTCTTCATGCTCAAACATGGGGGATTTCCAGGCGCGTCGTATGAAAGCGCGTTACCGTGCTGATCAGAAGAAAACTGAATTTGTGCATACCTTGAATGGTTCAGGTCTGGCCGTGGGTCGTACTTTACTTGCAGTAATGGAAAACTATCAACGTGCCGATGGCTCCATTGAGATTCCTGAAGTATTACGTCCATATATGTGTGGTGCGACTTATATCGACTAATTGTCGATCTCAGCATCCCTAAATGTGCATGAAAATTGCATAGACAGTCAGATTTAAAATTTTGAGGTAGTTCGTGGATATTTTTCCAATCTCGTTAAAGTTGCAACAGCAAACTTGTCTGATTGTCGGTGGTGGACATATTGCATACCGTAAAGCACTTCTCCTACAAAAAGCAGGTGCGATCATTCATGTGATTGCGCCTGAAATTGAAGAGAGTCTGCTGCGAATTGTGCAAAATAGCCAAGGACAATATGTGCAGGCGGCTTTTCATCCTGAAGTTGCGTTACGTCCATATCGACTGGTGATTGCAGCGACTGACGATGCAGAGACCAATCGTCAGGTCTTTGAATTGTGTGAAGCGGAAAATGTCCTGGTCAATAGCGTTGATGATCCGCCGCATTGCCGATTTATGGTGCCTGCGATTATTGACCGTTCGCCATTGGTCATTTCGGTCGCATCGAATGGTACGTCGCCCGTGTTATCACGGCAGATCCGTACTCAGTTAGAAGCCGCTATTCCGCATGGTATGGGCAAGCTGGCTGAATTTTCAGGAAAATGGCGCAGTACGGTTAAGGCTAAAATTGTCAATCCGGATGAACGCCGTATTTTCTGGGAAGATTTATATGCCAGTCCGCTAAAAGAACAGGTGTTCAACGACAATATCGCGGAAGCAGATCGCCTGATTGAGCAGGCCTTACAGGAATGGCAACAGCCGAAAGGTGAAGTCTACTTGGTCGGTGCGGGTCCGGGTGATCCAGAATTGTTGACCTTAAAAGCCTTGCGTTTAATGCAGCAAGCCGACGTGGTCATTTACGACCGACTGGTTTCAGCGCCAATTATGGAGCTGTGCCGCCGCGATGCGGAAAAGATCTATGTCGGTAAGGCACGTTCCAATCATGCGGTTCCGCAAGATGGGATTAATGCCTTGTTGGTGAAATATGCCAGTGAAGGAAAGCGGGTTTGTCGTCTGAAAGGCGGTGATCCATTTATCTTCGGGCGTGGCGGTGAAGAGATTGAAGAGCTATTCGCTGCTGGGATTACTTTCCAGGTGGTTCCAGGGATTACCGCAGCTTCAGGATGTTCAGCCTATGCCGGTATTCCATTAACCCATCGTGATTATGCGCAAAGTGTGCGTTTCCTGACCGGTCACTTAAAAGAAGGTTCGCCAGAATTGCCTTGGAGTGAGTTGGTCTATGAAAACCAGACCTTAGTGCTTTATATGGGGTTGGTGGGACTGGAGAAAATCTGTGCAGAATTAATCGCTCATGGTCAGCGAGCCGACATGCCAGTGGCCTTGGTTTCTAAAGGTACGACGCCTGAACAGAAAGTTGTAGTAGGAACGCTTGCTGATATTGCATCCAAAGTGTCCGAACATCAGATTCAAGCCCCGACTTTGACCATTATTGGTGAAGTTGTACGCTTACGTGAACAATTGCAATGGCATGAGCGAGGATAAGCAAAGCACTGCTTTGTCCGAGCGCAAGACGAAGGCTGTGCCTGAAGTAAGAGGATAAGCAAAGCATTGCTTTGCCCGAGCGTAAGACGAATGTCGTGTCTGAATTAAATATAATAAGTGAGTAAGCTGTGATCCACGTTGTTTTATATGAGCCTGAAATTCCTGCAAATACAGGCAATATCATTCGTCTGTGTGCCAATACCGGAGCACAGTTGCATCTGGTCAAGCCGCTGGGTTTTGAACTGGATGACAAAAAACTGAAACGTGCCGGTCTGGATTATCACGAATATGCCAATATGCAGATTTGGGAAAATATCGAAGACTGTCTGGCTGATCTGGCAAGTAAAGGCATTGGTCTGGATGCAATCTATCCATTGACCACCAAAGGTTCTGAAACACCGCATACTTCGGATTTAAACCGTCCTGTGGCCTTGTTAATGGGGCCGGAAACTCGTGGTCTGCCTGAACATGTTCGTCTAATGTTTCCGCAAAAGCACTGGATTCGTTTACCGATGGCAGAGAACTCCCGAAGTTTGAACCTATCGAATGCCACAGCAGTGATTGTGTATGAAGCTTGGCGTCAGCAGGGTTTTAAAACGCTTTAAGCTGATATTTGTAGTAATTCTAAAAGCTGCCTTTGGGTGGCTTTTTTATTTTGTGTAACAAATAGATAAACTGCTTTTCACTTCATTGTATGCTTGAGTTTATAACTTCATCAAATATAACAAAAGGTGCAGCCTTGAAGCCTCTATTAAAACTTGTCATCGCATGTTGCCTTGGATCTATTGCGGCTTCCGTGAGTGCGGAAGAGGGCAGTGCCGCCACATCGGCAACAAAGGAAGTTCAGCCCATTACTCAGGCAGAAATACAGCAGGGTTTGCTCAACATGCAGAAACGCTTAGATACGCGTATTGAAAAATGGGGGCAGAGCCTGAATTCAGATGATTTTCAATGGACTTGGCGGGGGCGTAAATTAAAGCCTGCCAAGCGTGAGGAAGTCTGTGATATTTTTCAAGATGTCGTGGATGAAATGTATCAACTGGCCGTCAAGAATAAAGCCCGTTTAGGTCCGGAAGAGCAAAAGTTATTGTCTAATCGCAGTCTGTTTATTGAGAAACTGGGTTATGAAAATAATCGGGTCAATACCCAGATGGGTTTTGATTGTTATTTAAATTAGTAAAATCAAAACATGACAGACATAAAAAAGGCGCATGAAGCGCCTTTTTTATTTGAATTGAAACGATATTATTTATCGTCAAATTCATTGTGCTGAGGAGCCGGGTGCTTGAAGCCTTTAGTTTTATAGCCCAAGTACAAGATACCGCCAAATGCCCAGATCAGACCGTATTTAAGCGAAGCTTCATCGACTTCTAGCCACAATGCAAATACTGAAATGAAGCCAAGTAAAGGAACAACGACAAAGTTCATGATCTCTTTAGCACTCTTGGTACGACCATCACGTAATGCATAACGTGAAATCACTGACAAGTTGACGAAACTGAATGCAGTTAAGGCACCAAAGCTGATCAACGACACCACAAAATCAAGATCCATAAAGCCAGCAGTTAAAGCCACTGCACCAGCGATTAAGATGTTGTATGAAGGTGTATAGTTTTTCGGGCTAATATGACCGAAGATCTTCTTGTTGATTACGCCATCACGACCCATTACATACATCAGACGTGATACACCCGCATGTGCTGAAATACCAGAAGCCATAACTGTCACAATCGCGAAGTAAAGTACGACTGTTTTAAACGCCACGCCACCGACAGCTTGTAAAATATCCGGCTGTGTTGCAGCGATATCTTCAAAGTAAGTTTTTGGATCATTCGGGAAGAAGATCTGCATGAAGTAAGTACTGATGATAAAGATGATACCTGCCAATAATGCAGTCAAGAAAATCGCTTTAGGTAAGGTTTTTTCGGTATCTTTAGTTTCTTCAGCAAGAGAACTTAAGGAGTCAAAACCTGTGAATGAGAAGCACAGTAAGGTTGCACCGGTAATCAGGGCAGCAACAGAAGTAAACTCATTCCAGAATGGCTCTAAACTCCACAATTGGTACTTTGCATCGACCAGTGTGCCGTCTGCATTTACGCCACCTTCCAGAAGTTGGTAAACCATCCAGGTGAAGTATGCAATGACGCCCAATTGTACGAATACAATCATACTGTTGAAGTTGGCAACAAATCTCGCACCACGAAGGTTAATCGCGGTCATAAAGGCGGTTAAACCAATGACCCAAACCCAATGGTTCATGTCTGGGAAAAGTGCTTCCAGATAAATCACCGCCAGAATGATATTGACCATTGGCGATAACAGGTAATCCAGCAAGGATGACCAACCCACCATGAAACCTACGTTCGGGTGGATGGATTTTTGCGCATAGGTATAGGCCGAACCCGAAGAAGGGTAGCGACGAATCATATGACCATAGCTCAAGGAGGTTAACAAAATTGCAATCAGTGCAAAAATGTAAGAGGTAGGAACGTGGAAGTTACTTTCTTCAGATACCAGACCAAATGTATCAAACAAGGTCATGGGTTGAATATAAGCTAAACCAATAATAATGATGTGCCAGAGTCCCAGCGTTTTTTGCAGTTTAGCTGCCGATTGAGTCCCAGAGATATTAGTCAACGGCGTTATCCTCTTAATCGTTGATCAAGGATCAGTCATATTTATAAGGATCGTTTGAGACGAACGATCCCCCCTACAGTTTTCTATAAAAGTCCGCCAATCTACTTGAAAAGAACGGCTTTTGCTAGCTATTTTTTTGACTTTTGTCCTGCATAAAATGTGCCATTCAAAAAAGAAATCGAATTTTTTCTTATGCAAGATAAAAGCCTGATGCTTAAAAAAACATCAGGCTAGAATTTCGGCTATATTGGCTTATTTTTCAATAATTACCAAGCCTTTTTTAAGATAGATTTTAAATCTTCCAGGGTGGCTTCTTTCGGGTTATAAATGATGGAACCATCATTCAGGGCTTTCTCTGCCACTTCATCGAGCTGGGCTTCAGAAATCTTGCCGGTTTCACGTAATGTACGTGGTAATTTGGTGAGACTGTAAATCCGGTCACGCATGGTCAGAATCGTCGCAATGGTTTTGTCAGCACGTAGATGCGCTGGCGTTTGTGCATAAATATCGGCACCCGCCAAAGGCAGGAGCAGATCTGCGATTTTATCGCCATTGACCTCTTTGTTGTATTCCAGCACATAAGGCAGGAATAAGTTCATGCATAAACCATGCGGTAGATGTACCACTGCACCCAATGAGTGCCCCAATGAATGCACAATGCCGACCATCGAGTTGGAAAATGCAATTCCTGCCATGGTCGATGCCTGTGCCAGTTCCAGACGGCCTTGTGCATCGGAAGGGTTGTCCAGCACATTAAATAGATGGGCACTGATCTTCTTAACTGCTGCAGTCGCATAAGCATCCGAAATTGGATTGGCTGCCATGCAGGTATAAGCTTCAACCGCATGGGTCATCGCATCCATTGCGGTCATGGCGGTTAAATGCGGCGGCAAGGTCTGGGTCATGCGTGGATCCAGAATTGCAGCATGCGGCATCAGATAATAAGAGGCGAACGGCATTTTGACGTTCTTTTCAGTGTCCGACACGACAGCGACCATGGTCACTTCTGAACCTGTACCAGACGTGGTTGGAATCACAAAGAACGGTTTCAGCGGTTTAGGCAGGTTATGTGCACCCGAATATTTCAGCAAGTCATCACCGCCTTCGGATACCAGAATATTGGTCGCCTTAGAGGTATCAATGACTGAACCACCGCCCACGGCAATGATCGCATCACAATGATTTTCGCGATACAGTTTTGCTGCACTGCGTACTGTACCCAAGCTAGAGTCGGGTGGGACGTCATCAAAAATCGCTACAATTGCAGCATCCGCCATTTCAAATGCAGCTTCAATCGGTGCCAGCAAATTGTTGGCACGGACGCCTTTGTCAGTAATGATGAGCGGACGTTTGGCCCCCAAAGTCGCAAGTTCAAACGGAATATGTTCTAACGCGGCATGACCGGCAATCACTTTGACCGGACAGAAAAATTCATAATAAGGTTTAGCCATGTTATACACTCCGTTTCAAATAGGATTGAGCGATTTTTAGATAAATACTGCTCGCTTCGCTTAGTTTTTCTTTTAGGCTCAGATTACTTGGATATTCTTTCACTGCCAGTTGTGCCACCATTTTCGGCAAAATCAGCGCTTCCATTTTATTCAGGCAGCGTACCAGACGAATGGCATTGGAAATATCGCCATCAGCAATCATACGGTCATTGGCAAAAGCCTGTGAGGTGCTTTCCTGAAAAGAAAACACCAAAAAGGCATGGTGCAGATGTTTAAAGGTAATGATCAAATCAGGTGCTTTTTCCAGATTTTTGACCAGTTCCAGTTGTTTGTCCTCAGTGACCCGCGCCACAAAGGCTGGACCATGCGGAAAGACTTTCATGGAAAGAGTAAAATTTTCTGGAAAATGGGCCACTTCCTGTTTGATTTCTTTATCCACCTGACTTGCCATGACCAGACCTCGGCCAATCACATCCATCATGAGTTTGACATAGGCAAGCTGCAAAGCGGGTTTTACGGATTTAGTCGCAATCACGTGATGATCCCTATCTCAATATTATTAGTTTAGAGTAAATACTCTAATTTATTTGGGGTTGAAATGCAAAGGCTTTATCTTTGCTCGACAGTTATTTGCTTAAAGTACCCGCTGTGGCGCAAAGTTTCAATAATTTCAGTGCACAACTGGCTAAACTGGGGTGGTTGTTCGAGCAGGTCACTCATGCGTACCATTTCCAGTCCTGCATAGCCACAAGGATTGATGGTGTTGAATCCGCTCAGATCACAATCCAGATTTAGGGACAGACCATGGTAGCTACGGCCTTTGCGAATTTTAAAACCGAGTGAGCCGATTTTACGTTCAGCCACATATACACCAGGTGCATCCGGTTTGGCATAGGCATCAATGCCATATTTTTTTAGCAAATCAATCATCAGGTTTTCAGCATAAGACACCAGGGTGCGCACATTCCAGCCCAGACGATTCAAGTCAAACATGAAGTAAGCCACCAATTGACCGGGACCATGCCAGGTCACCTGACCACCACGATCGGTCTGAATCACCGGAATATTGCTTGGTATTAAAATATGTTCCGGTTTGCCTGCCTGACCTTGAGTCAGTACATCCTGATGTTGCAAAATCCACAATTGATCCGGGCTATGTTCATCACGGGTTTCCGTAAATGTTTTCATTTCCAGAAAACGATCTTCATAAGATGTGAGGTCGTGATATTGACGAATGATCAGCTCGGGCTTTTGCAGCACATCAGTCACAGGAAGTGTCCTTAGTAATTATAAAAAACTGGTCATAATTATAATGATTTCGGCATGAAATAGGGGTGAGATCAGCAATATTTCATGGGTATCTTAGCGCTGTATAGGCATAAAAAAAACACGCCCGGAAGCGTGTCTTTTGTATTTTCGATTACAGTGCTGTTTTAATTAGCGGGCAAGCGGCCAAATCTGCATATACTGCATGCACCTGTTCCAGTTCCAAAAAGCGCAGTTGTGCGGTAATGGAATGGTATTTTCCAGTACGTGATGGCGTAATACTGACGCTATCACCTTCAAAATCTGGAAAATGTTTCAGAAAAATGTCGATGACAGCATGACGCAATTCATCGCCCGCAAGGCCAATCAGTTTAATCGGATAATCCATAGGGAAAACCCAAAGATGTTCTTGAAGTTCACGAGATGGTGTACGGTCTAACATGGTAGTCCCCCTGATTTGAAACGCCTGCAATCATGCAGGCGTTTGGGTTTGTCTTGGCTACTTAAAATGGAGACTGATGATCAAATTTCAAGTCTCCAGAATAAGCATCAAATTTTAATCATTCTCAAGGAATGAACGTAAGTGTTCTGAACGTGATGGATGGCGAAGTTTACGCAGCGCTTTCGCTTCAATCTGACGAATACGTTCACGTGTTACGTCAAACTGTTTGCCCACCTCTTCCAAAGTATGGTCAGTCGGCATGTCGATACCAAAACGCATTTTTAGGACTTTGGCTTCACGTTCAGTCAGGTTTTCCAGAACTTCACGTGTTGCTTCTTTCAGGCCTTCAGACGTTGCCGCATCAATTGGTGACGTGATGTTGCTGTCTTCAATGAAGTCACCCAGATGTGAATCTTCATCATCACCGATCGGTGTTTCCATCGAAATTGGTTCTTTGGCGATTTTCAGTACTTTACGTACTTTAACTTCGTCCATTTCCAGACGTTCGCCCAGTTCTTCAGGAGTCGGTTCACGACCCATTTCCTGTAGAAGCTGACGAGATACACGGTTGATCTTGTTGATCGTTTCAATCATGTGTACCGGAATACGAATGGTACGTGCCTGATCCGCGATCGAACGGGTAATCGCCTGACGAATCCACCAGGTCGCATAAGTCGAGAATTTATAACCACGACGGTATTCAAACTTGTCTACGGCTTTCATCAGACCGATGTTACCTTCCTGAATCAGATCCAGGAATTGCAAGCCACGGTTGGTATATTTCTTCGCAATCGAAATGACCAGACGCAAGTTCGCTTCAACCATTTCTTTCTTGGCACGACGTGCTTTGGCTTCACCGACGGCCATACGTTTGGCAATGTCTTTAATGCCTTTTACATCAAGGCCAAGCTCTTTCTCGATATCGGCAATTTTTTGCTGGAAGGCCAATACGTCTGGACGTACTTTTTCCAGATAAGCTTTCTGGTCTGCAGGTGTTTTTGCGATCTGCTCATCTAACCAGGCTGGATTCGATTCTTGGCCCGGGAAGCTGGTACGGAACTGGGTGCGATCCATACGGCCACGACGTACTGCATAACGCATCACTTCACGTTCTGCACCACGAATCTGGTCATGGGTACCACGAATCATTTCAGAAATGATATCAAATAGACGCGGGGTAAATTTGAACATCATGAATACAGTTGCAAGTGCCTGCAAAGCTTCTTCAGCCTGTTTGCTGTCACGACCATGTTTTTCAATGGTTGCTTTGGTATTCAGCCACGCATTTTCCAGTTCAGTAAAACGCGCTTTGGCAATTTCAGGATCTGGACCAGAATCTGCTTCTGATTCATCATCAGAATCTGCTTCTTCTTCCTCTTCATCATCGTCCAGTTTTACATCTTTGGTCGATTTTTTCGAGTCAGTCTCATCTTCAGCAAGAACCGCTTCTTCTTCTAGAACTTCAGGAATTTCTTCATCTGATTCAGGATCTAAATAACCTGATAAAAGGTCAGCAAGACGGCGTTCACCCGCTTCATAATCTTTGTATTCTTGCAGTACCACTTCTACCGCATTCGGCCAGTAAGCAATCGAGTGCAAAACATCACGAATACCTTCTTCGATGCGTTTTGCGATGCTGATTTCGCCTTCACGAGTCAGAAGTTCTACTGTACCCATCTCACGCATATACATACGTACAGGGTCAGTGGTACGACCTGGCTCGTTTTCTACCGAGGCAAGTACGGCTGCAGCTTCTTCTTCTGCAACTTCATCCGCCGCTTCTGCAGTATCTTCGAACATCGTATCATCAGATTCAGGCGCGCGATCATGTACCGGAATACCAACGTCATTCAGCATCTGAATGATGTCTTCAATCTGCTCGCTTTCTGTGATGGAGTCCGGCAGATGATCGTTAACCTCAGCGAAGGTTAAATAACCTTGTTCTTTGCCTCGGCTAATCAGAGCCGCTACTTGAGAAGTAGGGGAAGTCATATCGCTCATCTTTTGCTTACTCTTCGTTGAATCTGTGGCAGTAAAAAACCGTACAATGCTGCACGATTTAAGCTCGTTAAATTTAGTGAATAGCCTACATATTTCATCAGGGAATTCAGCATGAAAGCTGTCTGATAAAATATTTAAAATGAAATTCAGTAATTTAAGATGGGGGTGAATTTGTTGTTTTCAAGTTCATCCCATGCGTGTCTGTTTATGACTCAAAAAGGAGAATCAAAAAACATAAGGACGCAGGGTGGATTATATCATGGCACACAATTGAGACAGAAAAAACCCCTAATTACAAATTAAAAATACGAAAATCCAAATAAAACTTGACTTGTTATTTTAGGCACGATAAATAGCGCTTAAATCCTTTTACATTTTTCACTCATGAGGAAGTTTTAGTGTCTTCTACAGATTTTGAACTAGATGATAACTTCGGTGAAGATGATGTTAATTTCGATGAGGCTTCTAGCAAGCTCAGTGCTAAAGAGTCGTTGGAAAAACGTCGTCTGATCGATGATCTACTGACCCAACGTCGTTTAGAGCGCGAACTCAAAGATTTTGACTATGACTTCGACGATGACGACGATTTTGATGACGAAGATTAACGAATTCGGATTTAGCATAGTCTGAATAAATGCTATGCTAAACCTTTCGGTTTTCTAAGTTTGGATGTTAGATGAGTGCTTTAGATTTAGACCTGTTGAGTGAATATCTAGATGGTGACCAAAATGAACATGGTCTAGATTTCGCGGCAACCCATGGTTTCTTATGTGCTATTGCAGTAGGCCCAAAATTCGACAAATGGTTAGACGAACTTTTTGATAGTAATCAAAAGAAAGTGCCTGCAGAAATCATCACTCAGGTGCAAGCATGGTTAGAGTCTATTCGTCAAAGCTTAGCCAACGAAGAAGGGATTACGTTCCCGTTTGAAATTGAAGAAGCAGACACTGAATCAAGCCTGGGTGACTGGAGTGTGGGCTTTGTAGATGCCATGTTCCTGAACGAAGACGCTTGGTTTACTGAAGAATTTGAAGAGCAACTGGTGGATTTAACTCTGCCAATCATGGTCTTTAGTGGCATTGATGATGAAGATCCACAAATGGAAACTTTCCGTCGCAATGGTCAGTTAATGGATGAACTTGCAGAAGAAATTCCAGAAAACTTAAATGAATTGTATCTGATGTATCACACTCCAGAATAATTCATAAAAAAAGCACCGCAGGGTGCTTTTTTTAGCTTTGGCCTTTTTGCATCTTTGAGATCTACTCGACCCTATTTTCTTTCAAGCCTGTACGCTTCGCCAGACTATAGCGTGCATAAGCATTGTAGGCGATATGAAACAGCAAGGCATGTAAGGCAATGCTTGCAGCCACCAGGAATGAATTTGTTCCTCTTCCTGTATAGGTGATGGTTCTATAAATCTCATCTGTCTGCGGGTTCATCCAGATGACCACAACTAAAAAGATAAACCCGAATGTCATAGCAATGATAGTAGAGCCCTAGACCAGTTTGCTTTTCTCTTGCTGAGTCGGCAAACGAAGTTCTTTCTTAACAAAGTATCGGGCACTGAGAAAGGCAGAAGCACTCAGGGCAGGAATCAGCAGAATGGCGCCCAGATTGAATACATAGATGAGTATGCCTACCAATAGAACCAAGGTCAGATAAACGGTGGCAAAATATTTTAGATAATGCGACATCGTTTTAATCTCCTTAAGGCATCTTCCCTCAGGATGGACGATTTTTACGCTGCTGTCTACGGTAGAAAATCCAGATAATAATTACCACAACAATGGCAATAATCACATAACTGACTTTACTGAAAATTTGCTGCATCAAATGCTGGTTTTCGCCAAAATAAAATCCGACACACGCCAAAAATGTGGTCCAGATGATGGTTCCAAGTGCGCTATAAAACATAAATTTCCAGAAGGGCATATGACTCATGCCAGCAGGAATGCTGATCAGCGAGCGAACCGCAGGAATCATGCGGCCAAAGAACACAATCCGGTGACCATAATGCTCAAACCAACTCAATGATTTTTTTACATCTTCTGATTTAATAAATAAATATTTGCCATAACGATCGACAAATTTAAAAATAGAATCATGGTTAAATTTATAGCCAATCCAGTACAGCAAGGCGGCTGCCAGCAGGGAGCCGACACAGCCGGACATGATTACCCCGACGAGTATTAACTCGCCCTGAGAGGCTGAATAGCCCGCGGAAGGCATAATAATTTCGGAAGGGATTGGCGGGAAGACATTATCCAGGAACATGAGCAGAGCAATGCCCCAGTAGCCCAGTTGCTCCATAACGGAAATAATCCATTCGGTCACATTCATATGATTGGCAAAATAAAAAATACTGCCTGTATCCTAAGCAGTATTTTTTGTGCGGTAAAGTCTTGGAATATAAATGATCAGGCAGAATTAGCTATGCGTCAGGGTATAAATATAAACTTTACGTAAGAAATAGGCCAAGCAGATCGGCAAAATACTTAGCAGGATAAAATGCATGATGCTGGTATTGATATGGTAACCAATGAAAAGCGCCAAGATCGCGCCAATAACGGTTCCCAAGATAACGACGAACAGATGTGATTGCTGTTCAAGCTCTTCAGAAATTTGATGAAGCCGTTGCAACTTTATATTTTCTTTTGGTTGAAATTGAACCAGATTGTCTGAATCTCGAGCAAGTGAGCCTGCCATTTTATATTCCTTTTCAAGTAAAAATTTCAGTTAATAATGAAAGACTTAGCTTGTAAATCACCGTATCATTAGACTAACAATCTTGTTTGGAAAAAAATGAGGTTCTTGGTAAAGAATTGGTAAGAGTTTTATTACTGTTGTGATTTTTATGTAAACAAAAAACCCTCCGAAGAGGGTTTTTATATATTTCATTACAAAAGGCCAAATTAGAGGCGTTTGCGTTTTGCTGCTAAAATTTGTGATTGACGCATACGGAAACCTTCTTTTTGTTTCTCCGAGGTTTTGTCAATACAGTACACACAAGAGACACCATGTTCATAACTTGGGAGGGCAACTTCTTCTGGAAGTAAAGGCCAGCCACACGCATGACACTTGGTATTTTGGCCTTCTTCAACACCGTGCGTTACGGCAGTACGACCATCAAACACGAAGCATTCACCTTCCCACATGCTTTCTTCAGCCGGGGTTTCTTCCAGGTATTTCAAAATACCGCCTTTCAGGTGATAAACTTCAGTGAAGCCTTCTTGAAGAAGTAAAGAGGTTGATTTTTCACAACGAATACCACCTGTACAGAACATCGCAATCTTCTTGTCTTTGTGCTGTTCCAGATTATTTTTCACGTATTCGGGGAATTCGCGGAAGCTTTCAGTTTTCGGGTCAATCGCGCCTTTGAAAGTACCAGCTTTATATTCGTAATCGTTACGTGTATCGACCAGAATCACGTCATCACGTGCAATCAGTTCGTTCCATTCTTTTGGATCAAGATAGTGACCGACTAAATCACGCGGTTTCACTTCCACACCCAAAGTCACGATTTCTTTTTTTAATTTAATTTTCATTTTACGGAATGGCTTTTCAGAACTGTCAGATTCTTTATATTCCATTTCGTTAAAACCTTCATTTAGAAGGAACTGGTGAATTTGATCAATCGATGCACGGTCGCCTGCAACTGTACCGTTGATGCCTTCACCTGCCACAATTAGAGTACCGCAAAGGTTGATGGATTTTACCATGTCCAAAAGACGTTGCTGAAGATCGGCAGGATCTTGAACTTCTTTGAATTGATAAAGTGCGGCAACAACCCAACCAGTCGTCGCTTGCTGTTCTACAGGTGCAAGCTGTTCTACAGTAGCGTTCATGGAATACTCCAACGTAGCATGATAATTTGAAAGGCGTATATTTTAGCTTGATTCGAGTGAATAAGCGAGTAAAACGCAAGTCTTTTAACAGGCTTCAATTCATGGGGGAGAGCGTGTATAGTCATGCCCGGCCCAGGATTTTGTGCAGTGATGCAGATACTGAAAGTTGCAGTATTTTTGGAGTGTGTTTTGAGTTCAGATCGTCGTATTACGTCTTTAACCCCATGTGCAGGGCGTTGCTCGACCGTATTTGGTGATGCGGTATGTCGTGGTTGCCGCCGTTTTAATCATGAAGTGATTCACTGGAATACGTATAGTGCTGAGCAGCATCAAGCTGTGTGGCAGCGGCTGGATGCACAGCTGGATCAGATTCTGGTGCCGCTGTTACCGCATGCGGATCTTGTCAAAGTGCAGGCCTTTGTATTGTCGAAACGGGTGCGCTTGCGTGATGATGCTTCCAAAGGGCGCAAGCTGTATCATGCTTTAAAGCTGTGTGAAAAAAATCGGCATTTTACCGACTATAGTGGTTTGGGCATCCATTATAAGCAGGTGCGTCCGTTGTGGGATGAGTTTGAGCGTCGTATTTTGGCCTTGGCTACCGCCAGTTATGATCTGGCTTTTCTGCGGGCAGATGGCATCAGTCAGCATCTGATTCATATACAAGAGGAGGACTAAGTCCTCTTTTTTATGCACAAAAACAACAATAGCTGAGGGAATAGCATGAATATTAGTGAATATTTCTTATATTGTCTGGCTGTTGTGGTAATGATCGCTACACCTGGCCCAGTGATGTTGCTGGTGGCCAGTGCCGGCCTAAAAGGTGGCTATACGGCAGCTTTAAGAACCATTTTTGGTACCAATGTCGCCTCTCTGGTTTTAATTGCTTTATCTATATTAAGTTTGAAAGGTTTGCTGGTTATCAATGCGCAATGGCTGGATGCGATCAAGCTGCTGGGCTGTTTATATATTGGCTATCTGGGCTGGCAGATTTTCCGTGAAGTTATTTTTAAGCAGCAGGAGCAAGCTCAGGAGAATCTAGTTCCTGCGCATGGTGGTTTTCGACAAGGTTTTTTGGTTGGTATTTCTAATCCGAAGGACATTATTTTCTTTGCGGCTTTTTTCCCGCAGTTTATCGGGATTACTCCTGATCTTGATTTAAGTTTAATTATTTTGACTTTGAGCTGGATTCTCCTGGATTTTCTGACTTTGTCTGTGGTGTATTTGGGTTTCAACCACTTATCCCATTCTCGACTCTATCCACATTTGCTGGCATTGTGCGGCATGATTCTGCTCATGATTGCAGGGTACGGAATTTATCAAATCCTGATTTAAAAATGTACAGCATACTTGAACTGTTCCTGCCTGGCATATCCTGCAAAAATCATGCTAAGGTGAAATCAAATAAAAATTGAACAGATTAGCATGTCCAGAACAGTACCATCGCCAGATCGTCCATTTTCCCCGCTGTTATTTATTCAACCTGCTGTGATTCAAATTCTTCAAATCATTGGGCTGGCGCTGATCGCTGTCAGTATCGTGTATCTGCTGGCAGCAAACTGGTGGATGTTGCCCAAATTTGTCCAGCTGTTTATTCCTCAAATTTTATTGCTGGGTTCAGCATTGCTGAGTGTGCGTTTCACTGCGCGGGAAAAGTTAAGACAAAGTCTGGATACTGTATCGGGTCTAATGCTGGGCTTAAGTCTGGCCGTGATTGGACAGATTTATCAGACTGGTGCTGACAGTTATCAGTTATTTCTGCTTTGGGCTTTGCTGTTGCTGCCTTGGCTGTATCGGCCGAATATTGGGATCTTTGCATTATTTTGTGTGGTCAGCCAGTTAGCACTCTATTTTTATTTTAAACAAAGCTTTTGGCTGGTGCGTGCTGAAACTCTTTATCTGCTCGGTCTGAATCTGTTGACCGGGCTAAGTATGATCTATGCCTTACGTTATTATCCGGTTTTGCGCTATCTGTTTATCGCTGTCGTGGTGCTTATTTCAGTAGTAAGTATGTTCCGGTTTATCGACTCGGATTCGATCTGGTATTTGGCTTCGGTGCTGGTTCTACCTATTTTATTCAGTGTTTATTTCTATACCCGAAATCAACAGCTTGAAACCAGTTTGCTTGTTGCAGGACTGGCCCTGAGTTTTAGTATTCTGATTTTTGATCTCACTGAGCAATATTTACAGGATTCTGCCGCTGGCTTATTGATACTAGCTTTGCTGATATTCAGCTGGTTCGCAGCTATTACAGGTCTGCTGATCAAGCTGTTGCCCAAGAGCCGGTTTTCGGTCATTCCATTGGCTCTGGGCGCGTGGATTGCTGGTGTGATCTTGGCCATGCTGTTGCTGACCTATTGGAAAAGTTTTTCGATTCTGATGGGAATCATTTTTATCGCAGTCGCCTGGTGGTTGATTCGTAGCAAGCCCTCAGTTTTTCTGCGGCAATTGGCTTATTGTTTATGGGTTTGCGGTCAGGCCGCGGTATTGATTCATACTCAATTACTCACAGAGAGTCTATTGCTAATCTGGCTGATACAAGTCGGCATTACGCTGCTGACTATCATGAGTCGTATGCATTGGCTGGTGGTGCTGTTGCAGTTGTTACTTGCACATATACTGGGAATTGCAGTTCTGGTCGACCAACATGCATTTTTTCAGGATCAGCGCCTGCTGACGTGGATCATGCTGCTGAATTACAGCATTCTGACAGGAGCTTTGCTTACTGCGAGATACTGGCTCGCTTCAGCTTATGCCAAAAGCATGAATTTATGGATGATTAGTATTTTGGTGGTGACGGCTATTTTTCAATGTTTACTGCAATTTGGTGTGGCTCAGCAATTGCAGCCACGCGGTATAGATGAAGCCATTATTTTCTATATTTTGCCAGCTTTCTGGCTATTGAGTTTTGTCGGGATTCATCTCAAGCAATTTTCACGAATTCAACTCTGGCTCATTCCTGCTGCGGGAATTATGCTGATTGCATTGGGTTACTTTGAAATTTTTATCATTTTAGTGTTTATGGCTTGGGCCATGGTGAATCAACAACGATTGATGCAAGCCTTGACCATTTTGCTACTGATCTTCTGGTTATGGTTGCTGTATTACAATCTGGGACTAAGTTTTTTATTTAAAAGTGTCAGTATTTTTGCCTCAGGTGTGCTGGTGTTGCTTCTGGCTTATGTGTTGAGTTCACCGAAGTTTCAGCTGAAAGCAGGAGTAACCTCATGATGAAAAAGTTTATGGCGCTGCATCTGAGTATTTTTAGCATTGCCTTATTTATGGGATTGATCATTCAGCATGAATGGCATCTGACCAAAAGTGAGAGTATCTTTGTCGAGTTGGCACCAGTCGATCCGCGTTCGATCCTGCAAGGGGATTATATGGTACTAAACTATGATCTGCATTTTAGCGCAGTGGCAGCGGGGAATGGTTCCGAACAGCCAGTTTCTGACATCCGGACTGAAGATTTTAAAAATCAATCGCATGTGATGAGTTATGTGCAGCTGGATCAGCAGCGCAGAGTTATCAAAACCAGTTTTGAACAAAGCACATTAAATCAGTCGGAACGCTCAGCCCGATTAATTCTGAAAAACCCACACAATACTTTTGAGGCTTTATATCCTGCTGCCAATAGTTTCATGTTCGCCGAAGGTCTGGAGCCTTGTTATCGTAATGCCAAATTTGCAGAGCTGAAAGTAAAGGAAAATGGCAAGGCCTTGTTAGTTGATTTGCTGGATCAACAATTAAAACCTTTAAACTGTGAAAGCTCTAAAAGCTGGCGAGAGGACAGTTAAACAGGTCAATATTCCAGTATTAAAAAAGCTCGCGATGTGCGAGCTTTTGGGTATCTGGTCTGATCAGATTATGCGACTTGTACCGGAATACAGTTGGCAGTGTGGCTGACTGTATTGTTTGGGGTAGCATAAACCAAACGAGGCTGATGGGCATTCGCTTCAGCTTCAGTGAAATCACCAAAGGTTGCAATAATCACGATATCACCTACATCGGCCTGATGCGCAGCACCACCATTCACTGAAATGATGCCTGAATTATCTTCGCCACGAATTGCATAAGTTGCAAAACGTTTACCATTGGTCACGTTCCACACATGAATTTCTTCGTATTCACGAATGCCAGCCAAATCCATCAAAACGCCATCAATTGCACATGAACCTTCATAGTGTAGTTCTGCATGTGTAACGTGAGCGCGGTGAATTTTGCATTTTAATAAACGAGATAGCATGGCTAGCGTCCCCTGAGTTGACCTAAGAGTTTGATCATTTGATTAAATCAATCTTGCTTGCTGTATGGTGAACAATCGAGCAAACGCATTTTGCGCTTAAATAAGCTTTCTGGCAAGCGGAATTGTCCAGCAATTTTTGAACGTTTAGTTCGGCTTATATGCGTTGATTTGATTCATGGCTTGCTGTACTTCACCATTCACCAGCATTTTTGTGCGGGCGAGGGCATGAGAAATTGCATCATCCATTAAATTCTGTTCGCTGCTTGGTGCTTTACTGAGTACATGACCGGAAACACGGTCTTTGGCACCAGGATGACCAATGCCAATACGCAGGCGATGGAAGTTTGAACCAATATGCGGCACGATATCACGTAGACCATTATGACCACCGTGACCACCGCCAGTTTTCAGGCGAATGACACCAGGATTCATGTCCAGTTCATCATGGGCAATCAGGATCGATTCAGGTGCGATATTGTAGAATTTGGCGAAAGGAACAACACTTTTACCGGAAAGGTTCATAAAGGTTGTCGGTAGAAGAAGACGGACGTCTTGACCTTCGATATTGCCACGACCGCTAAATCCATTGAATTTTGGGTCTTTTTTGAGGGTAATGCCATATTGGTCTGCAAGGCGTTCTACAAACCAGAAGCCTGCATTATGGCGGGTTTGGGCATACTCAGAACCTGGGTTACCCAAACCAACAATCAGTGAAATATTTGACACTAATTACACCATTAACACTTATGCGCGTTTGAAGTCAGCGTGCATTGGTGTGTTTTTAGCTGGGTGACGTTGTAACGCTTGGATTTTCACGCTTTCAACTTTACCGTCTACATCAATTTCGATAACTTCTTCAAAGAATGAATTGTTTTCTAAGAATTTAACAAGCTGACGAAGCTCAACAGTAATTGCTACAGGAGCAGCTTCACCACCGTAGATGATTGCAGGAACTTTAGCTTGAAGACGAAGGCGGCGGCTCGCACCTTTCCCTTGAACTGCTTCTTCACGTGCTGCTGCGTTTAATACGAAGTTTGCCATGATAGACATCCTATTTAAGTTAAATGAACCAGACTTGCGACCAGTCTGGTGAGTAAAAGCCCTACCAAATGGCAGGGCTTTGAAAATTCAGCGCTCTATTATAGATAAGAATCGAACATTGCGCTAATAGATTCTTCGTTGTTAATACGACGAATCGTTTCGGCAACCATGCTGGCTACTGAAACCTGGCGAATCTTGCCCAGTGCTAAAGCTTCATCAGAAAGAGGAATGGTATCAGTCACAACCAGTTCATCAATCACAGAATTCTTTAAGTTTTCAATCGCTTTACCAGAAAGTACTGGATGCGTTGCATACGCAACAACCTTGCGAGCACCGAAAGTTTTCAATGCATCAGCAGCTTTGCATAGCGTACCAGCAGTATCTACCATGTCATCAACAATGACACAATCACGATCTTTTACATCGCCAATCAAATGCATCACTTGTGATTCATTCGCTTTTTGACGACGCTTATCGATGATTGCAAGATCGATATCGCCCATTTGTTTCGCAACAGCACGTGCACGCACTACACCACCTACGTCAGGTGAAACCACCATCAGGTTGTGATGCGATTGTTGACGCAAGTCAGCAAGTAGGGCTGGTGTACCGTAGATGTTGTCTACAGGGATATCGAAGAAGCCTTGGATCTGGTCAGCATGCAAGTCGATCATCACAACACGGTCAACGCCTACAGTAGTGAGCATGTCTGCTACAACTTTTGCAGTAATTGGAACACGTGCTGAACGTGGACGACGGTCTTGACGAGCATAACCAAAATAAGGAATCACGGCAGTAATACGACCCGCACTTGCACGACGCAAAGCATCAGCCATCACCAAGATTTCCATTAGGTTATCATTAGTTGGGGCACAAGTAGGTTGTACGATAAATACGTCTTTACCACGAACGTTCTCAGTAATCTCGACAGCAATTTCACCGTCAGAGAACTGACCTACAGAGGCAGCGCCTAGAGGAATATGTAAGTGACTTACGACTTTTTGAGCGAATTGTGGATGCGCAGATCCACTAAAAACGACAAGATTGGGCATGAAGCACCCTTGGCGGTTGGGATATATGGGAATAGATGGCAGGGGTAGCTGGATTCGAACCAACGGATGCCGAGATCAAAACCCGGTGCCTTACCACTTGGCGATACCCCTAATGCGGCAGAACTTTAATATTTTTGCGGTAAAGTGTCAAGGTAAATTAACAGTCTTACAGCAAATGAGTGCTCTGTCTTTTTTCGAGAAAATGGCAGGGGCGGCTGGATTCGAACCAACGGATGCCGAGATCAAAACCCGGTGCCTTACCACTTGGCGACGCCCCTAAATTTGATGAACTGTAAGATGGCAGGGGTAGCTGGATTCGAACCAACGGATGCCGAGATCAAAACCCGGTGCCTTACCACTTGGCGATACCCCTAATACAGTACATCTACAGGTGAAAAATGGCAGGGGTAGCTGGATTCGAACCAACGGATGCCGAGATCAAAACCCGGTGCCTTACCACTTGGCGATACCCCTATCTACACTTTAAACTGAACTAAAGGTGATTCTTGTAAACTGTTGACCAGGTAAGCTTTACATGGTGCATTTGCAAGAATATCTTCGATATTCAGATTTTCAGTGACTTCAATAAACACACAAGCACCTGTACCTGTAAGCTTTGCTTTTCCGAACTGGTCGAGATATTGCATTGCTTCATCGACTTCAGGATATAAGCTTCTGGCCAGTGGCTCAAAGTTATTTCCAAAATCAGATGGCGTTTCCTGATAGGCGCAAAATTTAGAGCTCTTCGTGTCTCTTGTCAATGCTTTTTGCGAAAAAAGCAGTTGAGTGCTGATAAAACAATCAGGTTTTAACACAATGAATTTTTTTTGATCTAAGTCTATGAATGTTAAGTGTTCGCCAATACCTTCCGCCCAGGCATTTTTGCCATGCACAAATATTGGCACATCTGCGCCTAGCTTGACCCCAAGCTCTGCCAGTTGTTCAACATTTAAACCGCACTGCCAGAGCTGGTTTAGCACAATCAGGGTCGTCGCTGCATTGGAAGACCCACCGCCAAGACCTGCACCCATCGGGATATTTTTTTCCAGACGAATTTTTAGTCCGCACGGCGTTTGGGCATAAGGCTTCAACAACTGTATCGCCCGATAGATTAGATTCTGTTGCAGATCGACGGAGGCCAGACCTTCAATCTGAATCGCATCATCGGCGCTTGGTTCAAACTCCAGCCAGTCATACAGGTCAATCAGCTGAAAAATACTTTGCAGCTCATGATAACCATTTTCACGGCGACCGGTGATATGTAAAAACAAATTCAGTTTAGCAGGCGAGGGAACACGAATCATCATGGGCTGGAATCAGGTCAATTAACGGTTTTCAATGATCATTGTAATACGGTTTTCTGCACCATTTCCAAGTGACTGTTTTAAAATCAAACGGTTTGGCATTTTGGCCTGCGCATTATAATTGAGATCGACCGTCCAGCCCTGTTCGATAATCTGGTTAATTCGCTGTGTATCATCTTTTTGTAATTTGGCAGTCGTGGTAGCAGGGCGGGCTTGTACCCAATCGACTAAATAACTGATCGGCGCTTGCCAGCCGGTTGCACGTTGCAGTAATTCTTCGGCACTGGCTGCCTGAATCACACCGGTTTTTGCGCTGTTTAAGGTCACTTGTCCCGGTGTGCCAGAAATCTGGGTTTTACCGACACCTAAGATACCGCTGAGCTCAATATCGAATTCTTCCTGCTGTTGTACCCAGGTAAAGAATGCGCTGCCAGTCTGTTGAGGGGTACGAACGCCAATTTTACCTTGCAGCTGAAATTGATTCTCTGCCTGTACAGACGGGGTGGCAGGCGCTTGAGGCTTGATCATCTGCTGACAGCCAGTTAAAAATAAAGCAGTGGCTGCAAAGGCACAGCAGCCCAATTGGCTCAAATTGCGCATAAATTAATTAACTCGTTTTGGTTTGTGGTGCTAACAATAGCGAATTAAGTTGTTTCAATTCTGGGTCATTTGGATGGTTTTGTTGTAATTGTTGTAACACTTGGTGGAATTGTTGTAGATCACCTTTCATGTACAAGGAACGAGCATAACGCACGCCAATCTTCACATTCGGATTCAACTGATAAGCTTTGTATAACACGTCCGCAGCTGTGGCGAAGTCATTCTGTAAATAACAGATATAACCATAGGTATCCAGAATCGATGCCTGTTCTGGTGCATATTCTAGTGCCCGTTCGACATAGCGGCGTGCTTCTTCGAGGCGACGGTTTTGCATCGCCAGGGTATAGGCATAGGCATTCAGATAGGTCGGACTGTTCGGTTCAATTTTAAGTAAAGTGCTGAGTAGTTCATCCAGCTTGACGCGATCCTGATGGGGATCCAGCAACAGAACTTGCGAATAGACCAGTTCAGGGTCATCCGGCAGGTTTTTGCTGGCTTCTTCCAACAGGCGAATCGCAGCTTTTTTATTCTGCATGCGCGTCAAAATATCCGCCTGAGCTAGATAGAGGAAGCTGGCATGTTGTGGATAATTCACCCTTTCCTGGGTTAAGAAACGCAGCGCATCATGCAGCTTATCCTGCTGGGCGAAAATCGAGATCATGTTGCGACGTGAGACGGTGTAAAGACTGCCATCGACCAGACGATAATAAGCTTTCGCCGTTTCATAATGCTGTTTGCGTTCTGCATTCACCGCCAAGTAATAATAGGCTTCGTTTTGATATTGCGCAGAATAACGCAGTTCGACCAGATATTTTTCGGCTTTCTCGTATTCTTCCAAGTCAATACTGGTCAGTCCGGCAATGAACAGGGCTTCTTCAGCAGTCGGCCATTTTTTTAGAATGTCTTGCAGTTTTTTCAGAGCCAAAGTCGCTTCGTTCAGCTTGACCAGATATTTGACTTCGGCCAGACGTACGTCCAGATTATTACGGTGTTTACGGCTGGATTTTTCATACCACTGCAGTGTCGCCTGAGTATCGCCGAGTGCATTGAGCAGATTGGCCTTCATCAGGATATAGCCGGTCGCATTCGGACGTTTTTTTAAGGCGCGGTTAACTGTATTTAAAGCCTGTTCAAGCTGACCATTTTGTGCTTCCAGACCGGCCACTAGCACCAGAATAGATGGATTGTCCTTGGCTTTAGTGGTGCTTAAGGCCTGAATCAGATAAGTACGATCCTCTGTGCCTTCTGGTGAAATTCCGGCGAGAATTTCTTCCAGATCGGCACTGTCATCAATTTGCAGGATTTTTTCTAAGGTCTCAGCAGCCAGCTCATATTCATGCGCTTTAAGGGCAATATGTGATAAATAAAATAAAGCAGGGACGTCTTGTGGCTCTTGTACCACCCAGTGCGTGGAGATATCTAGTGCTGCCTGTAGGTCATCATGTTCCAGCGCGACATTCAGTGCACGCTGCTTGACTGAAGTGGAATTGCTCTTGATCGCCAGCACCGTATAGTTGTGCAAAGCAGTCGGAATGTCATGTGCAGCGATGGCAAACTCAGCCATCATACTTTGTTTTATCGCATCATAATTTTGATTTGCATGGTAAACTGCTTCCGCTGCATAAAGATGCGCAGTCGAAGCCATGCTACCCACCAGTAGGAATGTGGTAGAATATTGCTTAATTGTAGGGCCGTTGATACGGCTAATTGTTTGACGCAATTTTTTATTGATCCAAGTAATGCTTTTTATGACACCGATGTTGCACAATAGCATAAATTTAGTGAAATGATGACCTGATATGTCTTTCTTTGCATTGGGTGTCAACCATCAAACTGCCTCTGTAGAACTGCGTGAACAAGTGGCGTTTAACCCTGAAAAGTTAAGTGCCATTCTTGCCGAGCAAAGCCAACACCCTGAACTGAACGACATGGTGGTGGTGTCTACATGTAACCGGACCGAAGTTTACGCCATGTCTGACAATGCTGACATGGTGCTGAACTGGCTCGCCCAGAAAAATGGGGTGGATGTCAAACAACTGCAACATCATGTCTATCGTTATGAAAATGCCCAGGCAGTGACGCATCTGATGCGCGTCGCCAGTGGACTGGATTCACTGATGCTGGGTGAACCACAAATTCTGGGACAGGTCAAAACTGCACTTTCTCTGGCCAAAGACTCCCATACGGTGTCGCGCGATCTCAACCGGATTTTTGAATATGCTTTTTATGCCGCTAAACGCGTGCGTTCGGAAACGGCTGTCGGCAGTCATGCGGTCTCGATGGGCTATGCGGTGGCGCAACTGGCCTTGCAAGTATTTAGTCATCCGGACAAGCTGACCATTATGGTGGTAGCAGCCGGGGAGATGAACAGTCTGGTGGCCAAACACCTCGCAGAGATGGGGGTGGGCAAGATTATTATCTGTAACCGTACCCGCGAGCGTGCGGATATTCTGGCACAGGAAATTGCACATCGAGTTGAAGTTGAAATTATAGATTTTGATCAGCTTGCAGAAAATCTGCATCGTGCCGATGTCATTTCCAGTTGTACCGGCAGTTTGCATCAGGTGATTCACTATCCTGATATCAAGGCAGCATTAAAGAAACGCCGTTACCAGCAGATGCTGCTGGTCGATCTGGCAGTGCCACGCGATATTGATGCCAAAGTAGAAAGCCTGGACGGGGTTTATCTGTATGGGGTCGATGACCTGCAAAGCGTGATTGAGGAAAATCTGGCACAGCGCCGTCAAGCGGCTGTTGAGGCTGAGATCATGGTCAATCAGCTGGCTACAGAACTGATGACCCAGCAAAAGGTCAAACAGGCCGGGGCGACCATTCATGCCTATCGTGACCACGGGGAAACATTACGTCAGGAAGAATTGTCACTGGCAATGCAGCGTATTGCCAAGGGCGAAAAGGCGGAAACGGTACTGGCCGAGTTTTCACATCGTTTAACCCAAAAACTGTTGCATCCAACTTCTATTGTGCTGCGTGAGGCGGCCAAAGCGGAAGATCCTACCTATTTTGAGCTGTTACAGGAAGAACTGGGCAATGTAGTCGCGAAGCGTCGTAAATCCAGGCATTCGTTTTAATCAGCATGATGAGAAGCTTGGTTCTTTGCTGATTTGTACTTCAACATAAAACCCAGCCTGATTATTTGAGAAAATTATAAATAATAATGTGAGCTAGCAGTGACTTCATTGGATTCAAAAGAATCAATAATTTGAAAAATTAATCTTCTAACAGGGTCATTGAGCGTTTGCGGTCAATCTCATAAATCTGCATTTTCAGGTTTTTCATTTCTGCAATACTGTTAAATTTCTTGGATTTAATCTTGTTTTTTAAACACTGATATTGCAGCTTGGTTGAAAAATCAGCCGCGAGCTTATCGGCCTGTTCCGGCGATGAGGTGTAATCGCTGACATTGGCATGCTGCAGAATATGCTGCAGTTCATGATGATGGGCTGCGCAGGCACCGAGCACATAATAGATCGACAGTTCAGGATCATCCGGCAAGTCATCAAAAATCACATTCAGAATATTCAAAATCTTAAACAGCAACTGATCTTCCGCTACTAGCGCGCGCAGTGGTTCAAAATGAATATACAGATAAGGATGATTCATCAAGATCGCAATCACATATTCTTCAGCATCAATTTTGGTACTAAAGCTTAAAGATGCATCTGTATTGACCTTAGGTTGCCATTTACGATTAAAGCCCAGTTTTTCGCGGAAAAATTGCTGCAGCAGATAACGGAAGGAGCCGTGTTTGGGCAGTAACTCGGTCAGATTTTTTAGTTCACCCATAACCTGACTCTTGCCTTCAGGTGTGGTGATGTCCTGATTTTGGGTCAGATGGGCAAACACGAAGTCCGACATCAATGGCGCCTGTTCCAGCAAGCGTCTGAAATTCTCTATGCCTTCACGACGGATCAATGAATCGGGGTCATGGTCAGCGGGCAAGACAAAAAACTTCAGCTCTCGGCCATCATTCAGCAGGGGCAGGGCAATGTCCAGAGTACGGCGTGCTGCTTTTTGACCGGCAGCGTCTCCGTCAAAGGCAATGGTCAGCCGATTGCTCTGCTTGAACAGAATATTCAGATGATCTGTATTACTGGCTGTACCTAAAGTGGCTACTGCGCCATGAATGCCATATTGCTGGAGCGCAATCACATCCATATAGCCTTCGACCATTAGCCATTCTTGGGCTTTCTGCTTGCGGCTCTCATAGAGGCCGTACAGCAACTGGTTTTTATGGAAGACTTCAGAATCTGGCGAGTTGATATATTTAGGCTTGATCTCGTCATTCAGGGCACGGCCGCCAAAGCCGACTACGCGCCCCTTGGTATCACGGATCGGGAAAATCACCCGTTCACGCAGCAGGTCAAAGTCACGGCCACTGTCACTGGTACGAATCAGACCGAGGAGTTTTAGGCCTTCAATATCCTGAGGAAAGGCTTTTTCCAGATGTTGCCAGTCTTCAGGCGCATAGCCTAAGCGCCAATAGGCAATGGTTTCTGCAGTCAGACCACGCTGTTTAAAGTATTGCTGAGCACTCGGGCTATTTGGGAGTTGGCGCTCATAGAACTGCGCGATATTTTCCAGCAGGTCGTAGAGATTACCGTCTTGCTGAACTTCAGCCATGGGCAGGTGTTCAAATGAAGCAAAAGGGTCACCATAAAAATCCTGTTCGACTGCCTGAAACTCTGCAAATGGATCGAAACTCGCCGTAGAGGCAGCACTATTATTTTCTGTTGGGGCGTTATTTTGTTGCGGCTGAGCTTGTGGTGCCGCTTGAGCAGGCGCAATTTTAGGTTTGGCTGCTTCACGTTTATATTTTAATTTATTGGAATCGGTATTGTCTTTAGGCAGTTCGATGCCGGTCTGACTGGACAGGTCTTTCATCACTTCGACAAAATTACGGCTGCCAATGTCCATTAAAAAACGGATGGCATTACCGTTGGCCTGACAGCCAAAACAGTGAAAATACTGTTTGTCACGATAGACGTGGAAAGACGGTGATTTTTCCTGATGAAAAGGGCAGCAGCCTGAATAGGTACGGCCTGTTTTTTTCAGTTTTACGAATTGACCAATCACATCGACAATATCGGTGCGATCGAGAATCTGATCAATCGTATGTTGAGGAATGGCCATGGTCTGCTGAGCTTCTCGTGCTGGTATCTAAGGTCTAAATCACTGAAAAAATGAAAATAGTCTGGCTGAACATTGAATATTTCAAGTTCCTTTGTATACCTTTTGCACGATTTGTTCAAGCCTGGGCCAGACAACGCAAAAGGGCAAGTATGATACCTTGCCCTTGAGGAAAATGCACCTGTAAAGCGCTGTCTTATTTGCTGATGCTGCCGGACTTATTTAGCTTTATTCAGCCGTTTTAGGACGATCCAGCAAACCAAATGAAATGCGATTGGTGATGCTGCGCTTTTCATTTTCTGGCGCATCAGACTGTGCATCGGTGTCGGTTACAGTCTTGGCTTCTTTACCAAAAATACCCAGTGTCGCGCGGTTAAAGAAGCTGCCTTCACTACGCGCTGCACGCAGATTCACCGTCCCATCTGATTTCACCAGATTCGGATAATTCAGCTTTAATACATCCACATATTGCTGAGAAGTTGCTTTATCACCTAGCTGAGCATAACCATAAGCAACCGTTGCCAGTGCTTCCGGAATCTGCGGAGTTTGAGGATAATGCTCAATCACCCACAAGCCACGTTCAACTGCTGCCAGATACGCCTTACGTTTGATGTTAAAACGTGCTGCGTTCATTTCATGCTCAGCCAGTTCCTGGCCGATAAACTGCATACGTTGTGCTGCATCGACTGCATAAGTGCTAGATGGATAGCGACGAATGAAATCAACAAAATTCTGGTAAGCCACTTTCAGGTAGCTGACATCACGATGCGACTGTTTCAGTGAGGTATAACGTAGCAGGCCGTTATAGTTCTGTTCCATATTGGCGACACCGCGTACATAGTAAGCATAGTCGACATTTGGATGTTGCGGGTTCAGACGGATAAAACGCTCTGCCAGTGCAACCGCACCTTCATAATCTTTTTGCTGGAATTTCACATACAACAGTTCAAGCTGCGCTTGCGGGGCATACTGACTGGTCGGGAAATAAGTTTCCAGCGCTTCTAACTGTTTTGCTGCATCGGTATATTGATTACGATCTAGCGCTTTCTGTGCTTTTTGAATATAAACCTGTTCGCTAGATTCTGGACCTTTATCCACGACTTCTTTTTTTGGATTACTGCTACAGCCTACCATTGCCGATGCAATGCCTAATGTCACAGCAAGCATTGTCATTTTATAATGTGGTAGCGACATAAAAATTCCTCTGTTAATACGGGCAATGAGCTACAATTGCACTATTAAACCACTTTTGTCTGAATGAGCAAATGAGTCAAGCACAATCTTCCAATTCTAATATCCCTGATACTGATTTCAATTTACTTGAAGATTCTGAGGATGCAGATAACCATACTTCAGAAGCAACTGCAACACGTTTATCGTTGCAATTTCAACTGGATGAAACTTATATCGGGCAACGGATCGACCAGATTGCCGCAATGATCTGGAGCGATTTTTCTCGAGAAAAATTAAAGCAATGGATTAAAGATGGCAATTTATTGGTGAATGGTCAACCGGTTAAGCCGAAATTTAAAAGTGATGGTTTTGAAACCCTGACTTTAAATGTTGAGCTTGAAGCGCAAACGCGCAGTCTGCCGGAAGACATTCCACTGGATATCATCTATGAAGATGATGACATTATGGTCATCAACAAACCAGTCGGTATGGTGGTACATCCGGGCGCTGGCAATAGTTCTGGCACCTTGGTGAATGCTTTATTGCATCACTATCCGAAATCGGCTGAACTGGCGCGTGCAGGTCTGGTACATCGTATCGATAAAGACACCAGTGGTCTGCTGGTCGTTGCCAAAAATCTGGAAGCACAGTTTTCTCTCAGCAAACAGCTTGAGAAAAAATCAGTATATCGCCTGTATGATCTGGTGGTTTACGGCAATATTATTGCTGGCGGTACCATTGATGAACCCATCAAACGTCATCCGGTAGATCGTGTGAAAATGACTGTACTTCCGGGCGGTAAAGACGCGGTGACGCATTACAACGTCAAAGAGCGTTTCCAGCACTTCACCCGTGTTCAAGCCCGTCTGGAAACTGGACGTACTCATCAGATTCGTGTGCATTTTAGCTATATCGGCTTTGGCTTGGTTGGTGATCAGGTGTATATGCCGCGTGTCCGTATGCCTGCAGGTGCATCGCAATTATTAGATGATACTTTGCGTGGCTTCAAGCGTCAGGCTTTGCATGCTGTACAACTCGGTCTGACCCATCCGCGTACCAAAGAAGAAATGACCTTTGAAGCACCGTGGCCGGAAGACTTTGCCAATCTGGTTGAAGTGCTGCGTACCGAAAACAAAGCCTATTAATCTTTTTATTTAGCTCGCGTCAAAGCAAGGAATCGAGATGCAATTTGTACCAAGACTTCCACAAGGTGTGTATGTCGGCCAGACTCGCGTTCACCATGCGAAAGTGCAGCCATCCGCACAGCCTGAACTTGCAGGTTTTAATCTGGCCTTGCATGTGCAGGATGATGCGCTACGGGTACAACAGCATCGTATGGCTTTATTGCAGGATTTCGCTGCCTTTGGCGTAGATAAGATTACCTGGATGACCCAGACGCATAGCACCATTTGTCATAGCATTAATGAGCAGATGCCATTTACCGCACTGGTCGGAGATGGTCTGGTGACGCAGCGCAAGGCGCATGCCTTGATGATGATGACTGCAGACTGTTTACCTGTGGTAATGGGGAATGCGAAAGGTACGGAAGTTGCCAATTTGCATGCCGGCTGGCGTGGTCTGGCCGGTGGGATTATTGAAAATACCCTTGTAGCCATGCAAACTCCGCCGACCTGGGCCTGGCTCGGGGCGGCCATTAGTCAGCCATGTTTTGAAATTGGCGCTGAAGTAAAAGCTGCTTTTTGTAGTAAATATCCTGAACTGGACAGTGCATTTCAGGCGGGTGAACAGGCAGGTAAATATTATGCCGACCTGTATGCCATTGCACGTTATATCTTGCAACAACACGGCATAAATACCGTATTGGGTGGGAATCAGTGTTCTTATCGCCAGCCAGAGGAATATTTCTCTTATCGCCGTGAGCCAAAAACAGGGCGTATGGCGACATTCGTGTTTATGGCATGAAAATGTTAAACTTAACTGAATTTTTTGGCTTTTGAGCGTTATGTCCCTATCTTCCAAATCTATTGCGATTGTTTATCACAGTCCTTATGGACACACGGCTAAAGTGGCAAATTTTATTGCCGATGGTGCGCGAGAAACTGGTGTTCAGGTGCATATGATGAATGTCGAACATATAGACTGGGATGTAATGGACGCCGCCGATGCAATTATCTTTGGTTGTCCGACCTATATGGGCAGTCTGACTTCTGCCATGAAGCTGTTTATGGAACAGTCTTCCAAGCGCTGGCTGGCACGTAGCTGGCAGGGTAAGCTGGCAGCAGCCTTTACCAATGGTGGTGGACTCAGTGGCGACAAGCTGGCGGTCTTGCAGCAAATCAATCTGTTTGCCATGCAGCACGGTATGCTATGGAGTGGATTGCCATTGATGCCGACAGGTCGTGCAGTGACGGATCTGAATCGGATGTCGAGCTTCTTGGGGCTTATGACCCAGTCAGATAATGCGCCGGTAGAAGTAACCCCACCGGAAGGGGATTTAAAAACCGCGCTCTGGTTTGGGGAATATATTGCCCTGACTCTGGCAAGACTGGGCGGCAAAGCTTAAAGTTATAAAAAAACCTCCAAATGCGGAGGTTTTTTATATTCAATTTTTAATCCATTATTTATGGAAAATTCGTGCTTTATCACGTTGCCAGTCACGGTCTTTTTCAGTAGCACGTTTGTCGTGTAACTGCTTACCTTTGACCAGAGCAATTTCCAGCTTGGCATGCGGGCCTTTCCAGTAGCAGGCCAGTGGTACGCAGGAATAACCTTTCTGGTTAATCGCACCCATCAACTTTTCAATTTCACGACGATTCAGCAGCAACTTGCGGGTACGGGTAGCTTCGGGCACCACGTGTGTTGAGGCACTCAGCAAGGGCTGAACCTGTGCACCAAATAAGAATGCTTCACCATTTTTAAAGGTAATATAACTTTCTACGATGGTCATGCGACCGGCACGCATTGATTTGACTTCCCAGCCTTTTAATGAAAGCCCCGCTTCAAATTTCTCTTCAATAAAATAATCGTGGCGGGCACGTTTATTCAGTGCAATGGTACCGCCATTATTTTTTTTTACTACAATAGATGCTTTCGCCATAATCTGATACTTCCAAACGTGCTGCTATTGTACCGCAACTAGAAATAAGGTGAAGTTTTTTAAATTAATGAGGATTATTCACCAAAAAAACAAGTTTTTGCTAAAATAAGATTCTACATAACAAACAGAGTACAAATGGATGTCTAAAACTCGTGTGATTTATCCGGGGACTTTTGATCCAATTACCAATGGACATATTGATTTGGTAACCCGCGCAGCGCGAATGTTTGATGAAGTCGTAGTAGCCATTGCTATCGGTCATCATAAAAATCCGGTATTTAGTCTGGAAGAGCGTGTCGCATTGGCGAAAGAGTCATTGAGTCATTTGGACAATGTTGAATTTGTAGGCTTTGATGGTTTGCTCGTCAATTTTTTCCGTGAGCAAAAGGCGACTGCTGTATTGCGTGGTTTGCGTGCAGTGTCTGATTTTGAGTACGAATTTCAGCTGGCCAATATGAATCGTCAGCTGGACTCCCATTTTGAAGCGGTGTTTTTAACCCCTTCAGAGCAATATTCTTTTATTTCATCCACTTTGGTGCGTGAAATTGCTCGACTAAGAGGTGATGTAACCAAATTTGTACCACCAAACGTGGTTGCGGCCTTCGAGCGTAAACTTCAACAAGGTTGGTAGCGTGTCTTTATATATCACCGATGAATGTATTAACTGTGATGTCTGTGAACCTGTATGCCCGAATGAGGCCATTTATATGGGTGAACTCATTTATGAGATTCATCCAGATTTATGTACAGAGTGCGTCGGACATCATGATCAACCGCAATGTCAGCTGTTCTGTCCGGTGGATTGTATTCCACTGGATCCGAACCATGTCGAAACGCAGGAACAGCTGCAAGCCAAGTATGAAAAACTGACTGCTCAAAAAACATCAAGCAATTAGTCTCGATATTTGATACTATGCCGCTCGAAGTGAGCCAGACGATCGCTGCTGTGGAGATCTCCGTGATTGAAGCAGGGGAGGAAAGTCCGGGCTTCATAGGGCAAGGTGCCAGGTAACGCCTGGGCGGTGCAAACCGACGGCAAGTGCAGCAGAGAGAAGACCGCCTTCATTATGTTTTCGAGCAATCGGAATCGGAGGTAAGGGTGAAAGGGTGCGGTAAGAGCGCACCGCATGGCTGGTAACAGTTCATGGCGAGGTAAACCCCACCGGAAGCAAGACCAAATAGGAATCCATTAGGCATGGCCCATGCTGGATTCGGGTAGGTCGCTTGAGCGCATGAGTGATTGTGCGCCTAGAGGAATGATCGTTCACGACAGAACCCGGCTTATCGGCTCACTTCAACAAATTTTGATCAAACAGCACAATATGGGGTTGACGTGATTTACAGAAAATCCCATAATGCGCGCACAGTTTAAGGCTATGTAGCTCAGTTGGTTAGAGCACCGCACTCATAATGCGGGGGTCACAAGTTCAAGTCTCGTCATAGCCACCATATTCTGAAAAAACCCACTCCGATTGAGTGGGTTTTTTTATGGCTGCTGATTTTAAATTTGCCTTAAGGGCTGCTAAGCGCATTCACAAGAATTGGTAAATTCTGGCTACTCGATGCAGCTAAGACAAAGTTTTGGCTTTGTGGGACGATGGTCCATTTCTGATTATTTGCAGCATTACAACCGTAAGTCGTCAGGATGCCACGACCGTCCACCGCAGGTGCGCGACCACCGTGCAGGTCTAAACATGAATTGTTCTGACGGAATTGCTGAGTTGTACCATTGACAGTCGTTCCCCAAATTTGATTGGACATATTATTGTCACATGCTGCTAATCCTGCACCTGCCAAACAGTATTCAGGATATTTCACACTATGGATTTTACCCACCGCATCATAGACCCATAGACTTGCTGCATCACCTGTACAATTGGCTTTACCACTCATATAGACGCTAGGTGCGGTTGCACCGGCAACAAATTCAGCTTTTAAACACGAAGAATTCATATAGGGCATAACCAGCATGCTGGCATCTTGCATCGGGTTGGTGGCTGGAAGGCCTAAATCCGCAACAAACGTTTTTAAAGCCTGGCTGGTTGCAGGAACAGAGAATAAATCATTACGGTAATAGTTTACCCAACGATTCAAACGGTATAGGGTATTTTCCTGTTTTTCGTAACGTTCCAGCTCGGCTAGCGCAGCTGATGAAAATTCATTCTTATACTCGCGATAGCTATCAAAAAGTACTTTGTGGTTGGTATTCAGTCTGGCAATAAATTTACCCTGATTGTCTGTTAAAGCTCGCTCAAGTTCAGGGAGTTCAACTTTACGAAGGGCATTAAAACCTTGTTCCTTACCAAAACTGACTGCTGTCGGTAATGGAGTGACATAGATTGGAATATCAATAGAAGAGAGTTTTATGGCCTGTTCACCGGCTTTCTTGCAATATAGATCTACATGCTGTGGATTATCGCTTTGAGCCAGGTTGATATGCAGTTTATTGGCATTACTTCCCATTCGTATTGGAGCTAAAGCAATATTTTGTGCCATTCGGTTGGCATAGGTGACATGTGCCCAGCAACTTCTGGTGCTTAAACTGGTATCGGCTTGCGGTAAATCAAATACATTCCCCCAGTTACCACGTGCCGCAGGGTAGAGTAATCCCACATTGGCTTCCGGGTCATAACCTCCTAGTATTGTAAATACAGGAACACCGAATTTTGCCGGTTTTAAATAATTACCATCGGCGCTGTTATACCAGACCTGATTTGAGCTCGGCACTTTTGGCTGAACCACGTCCATTTGACGGGTGGTAGGATTCCATTGTTTATAGCCTGTTGGAGCGTTTGCATCCCAGACAGGTTTGCCAAATGCAGGCTGAATCTTATGGTAAGTACTATAACCTGTGTAATGCGTATAACGTGAGAGTGAGCTGGAGAAGCTGCCACCCGCCATAGAATCAGGCGCATATACATATTGTTGATCAAATAATGGAGTCCCGTTCAGGCGGTTATTCGTATTGCTCACATTCCAGTTAATATTACTGCGCATACGTTTACGATATGAAATATAACCCCAGCCACTGTCACTATGATGGGATGCCCAAAAGTAGTTATCACCATTCTGTCCAGGATAATGCCCCAAGCCATAATGGTGACCGATCTCATGGCTGAACTCATTTCCTACTGAATCAATCAGGGTTAAAATACCATTACCCCCACTTAAGCCATGAGTTTGGTAACCATTTTTATAGTTTCCGCGGGCATGATGAATGACCACACTTTGTGTCAGTTGCGGTTGTTGTTGGCTAGCCATTCCAGCACTGGTAATACCCCAGTTTGCAAGGTTGATTCCTGTGCTGAATGTTGATTTAGCTGTATTTTCACGCATGTCACCTGCATAAACACCACCTTCAGTCTCACTGACAGTATCGTAAATTTTACCGTTTGCGACCATGACTTTGTCTAAAATCATGTCGTCGTATTTGCTGACTGTAATTTTTGCAGCAGGGATGGTTTGCAAGTAGTCGGCACCCGCCTGCTCAGGCTGATTTAAGAATAAATAATTGCCTGTTGGTGGTTGAGAAAGCAGTCCTAGACGAATGGATTGCACCACCAATTCGCCTGGTGCAGCAAAATCAATATCGTCTGCTGCCAAACGGCCATTTTTACGGGAATTAGGATCAACAATACGGATATTTAAACCGGGTTTGATCTCATCCCAATTTAATGTAGCTGTCCAAGCCCGTTTGGAGTATTGAACTCGTGGACGATTGTCATTATTTGTTTGGTCTGCAGCTGGAATTTGAGATGGCTCTTGTAAAGCTATACGGCGTACAAGTCGGCTATTCAGGTAGATTTCAGCATTTAATTGCTGAACATTACCCATAGCGGCTGTAGGCGTGACTAAAAGCAAGGCATCTTTTTCAGTGGTCAGACGCGGCATCTGCTTTGTATCATTCCCTTTAGGATCTACAGTGTGGTTCTGCGCGAACTGGACCATTGCGGCAAAATTACCAGTCAAGTCATTACGAATAGTACGTGTACTGCCTTCAGCATTAATATCAAAAAAACCTAAAGTATTGGAACTGAAAGTGTCTTTAACTGGTTCTGGATAATCAGAATCTGAAGTAATAAAACTAAAAAGCTTTTGAGTTATAGAGCTTTCAGGTTCTACAGCATTATTATTGTTAGTGTTGTTAGAGGACGATTCTCCACAAGCAGATAACATTGCTGCACAAACACACAAGTATAATGTGTTTAGTGAGTTCTTTGTCACAATTTTCATATTAAAATTGATCCGTTTAATGAAAGGTGGTTTAGGATAATATAGTCTTTATATTATTCAGTGTTTAGGGGTTATTATATTAATTTAAATTTTTATGTATATATTCGAGCATTTAAATTATGTGAATTAATTTTATTATTAATTTAAAAAAATAGATTTGGTTGTTTTTTATTATTAAGCTTGAATTTTATTTCTTATTATAAGTTGAACTGTAGTTTATTTTTTTATAAATATGTGACTTGGTTTTGTTTGTGGTTTGTATTTGTGGTGGAGTTTTTTAATACTTTGATATTGGAGGAATTGATCACATAAACTGAGGGAATGTTTAACTATTTTAACTAATTTTATAAATATATATTTTATTTTTAATATAAAAAACAATAATTTAATTTTTATATTTGCTTATAGTGGGTTGTGCGGAAATATTTAGATAATTAAAGAATTATTACTCTATCGGGGCTTTGTTGCACAAACCTATCTGTAAAGGCTTTTTCAGCGATATAATTTTCAAATGAAGAAGCCTACACACAAAATCTACCGCACAACCAATTGGCCCGCATATAACCGAGCACTCATGAGTCGCGGAAATATTGCCATTTGGTTTGATCCTGCTACGCAATGGTATGCGCCATCAAAAGGCAAACAAGGGCGAAATCAAACCTACTCCGACGCAGCCATCCAATGCTGCTTAATGATTAAATCCTTATTCCGTCTGTCTTTACGTATGGTTACTGGCTTTGTGCAAAGTCTGATTAAACTTTGCGGATTAAATTGGATAGCTCCAGATTACACCACGCTTTGTAGAAGACAAAAGCATATTGATATTGTAATCAGCTACCAAAAAAGTAGCGATGGGCTGCATCTACTCATGGACTCTACAGGCATGAAGTTTCTAGGTGAGGGCGAATGGAAACGCAAGAAACATGGACCTGAATATCGTCGCCAATGGCGTAAACTACATATTGGTATAGATGCCAAAACCCTGCAAATACGAGCAGTTCAGCTTACAACCAATAATGTCAGTGATTCACAGGTGCTTGGTGATTTACTTGATCAGATTCCACAAGATGAGCAGATTGACTCTGTTTATACCGATGGAGCTTATGACACCAAGCAATGCCGTCAGGTCATTGCAGATCGGCAAGGGCATGCGGTGATTCCACCTAGAAAAAATGCGAAACCATGGAAAGATACAAAGATTAGCTCGCTAGAACGAAATGAATTACTTCGAACAATTAAACGTTTAGGCAGGACGCTATGGAAAAAATGGTCAGGCTATCATCGGCGAAGTTTGGTTGAAACTAAGATGCATTGCATCAAATTATTAGGAGATAAACTCAGTGCAAGGAGTTTTGATAGCCAAGTGAATGAGATCCATGCACGTGTAGCAGTCCTTAACAGATTTACGGAATTAGGTCGACCACTTACCCAAGTTACGCCTTAAATTTGGCTCAATTAGGGGCGCTTTGCATTTCAAATCTTTGTGCAACAAAGCCCTCTATCGGTAATTTGATCAGTTATTTTTATATTAAATTTCTTAGAAATATAAAAAATTGAAATTTATAATTAGATTTTGATCTGTTTTTAAATCAAACTCTTTTTGTATATATAATGCTCAAGTGACACTTAGTGTCTGTTTATGACAATTTTTTAAATCCTCTTATTTTTTTTGATAATTTTTTATTTATTTAAAATGAAAATTAGATTTTAAATTTAATTTAAATATTGTATATTTGCTGGATTTTATGTGGCTCTATAATTACTTTTTGTTGAATAAAGCAGAGAAATTATTTAAGCATAAATTAAAAAGGAATGTGCTTGGCTGATATTTTATCTTGGGGACTATGGAAATGAATAAGGTTTATAAAACAGTTTGGAACAAAAATCTAGGTTGTTCACAAGTCACATCTGAATTAAAAAAAGGACATTGTCGAGGGACTAAAAAATCAGCTGAATTCAAACTAAAACCTATTGTACAAACATTATTGGGCTATGCACGACTTTCATTATTCAGCTTGGCATTATTGCCTATTTCTGTAATGGCAAGTATTTACGATGCACAATTGCCTACAGGTGGAAATATTACGGTAGGCTCTGCCCAAATCAGTCAAAATAACAATACACTCAACGTACATCAAAATAGCCAGAACGTTGGAATTAACTGGGATCAATTTAATATCGGTCGTGAAGCGACTGTAAATTTTTATCAACCGAATGCTTCATCGATTGCAGTCAACCGTGTGCTGGACAGTAATGCTAGCAAAATTATGGGGAAACTGAATGCAAACGGACAAGTTTTCTTACTTAACCCGAACGGGGTGATTTTTTCTAAAACTGCCCAAGTAAATGTAGGGGGTATTGTTGCATCTACTTTAAATGTAAACGATGGCGATATTATCAGTGGGAATTTCACATTAAAAAACCAGGGTGGTAAAGGTAAAGTTGAAAACTATGGTTCAGTGATTGCCAATGGTGGAGTCGTTGCCTTTATTGCACCTACTGTCATCAATGCAGGGAATGTCGAGGCTGATCAAGGTGTAATTCATTTTACTGCAGCAGACCAAGTGACTTTGCGTTTGCAAGATGGTGATTTGACTGAATACCAAGTGGATATTGGAACCTTACAAGGTTTAATCGATAACAGCGGTGCAGTTCTTGCTAATAATGGTGCTGTGTATTTAACCGCAAAAGCTCGTGATAATTTAAGTAAAGTAGTGGTCAATCATAGTGGCGTGATTGAAGCCAACCGTCTGACACAAAATGCGAAAGGCGAAATTATTTTATTGGCTGATATGGCAACAGGCATAACTACAGTCAGTGGGTCGCTAAAAGCAGAAGGTCAAAATGGCCAAGATGGTGGCTTTATTGAAACTTCTGCGGCCAATGTGAAAATTGATAAAAATACACAGGTTTCAACGCAATCAACTGAAGGAAAAACCGGAACATGGTTAATTGACCCAACTGATTTCACTATTGAGGGTGGTACGGCGGCAAAAACTGGAAGTGGTATTGGTGCAAAAACATTAGAAAACAATTTACACAGCACTTCGGTCATTATTGAAACACAAAGTACAGGAAATGAAGCGGGGGATATTCATGTCAATGCTGATGTAACGTGGAATAATGCTTCAACCTTAACATTGAAAGCTCACAATGATATTAACGTCAATGCCAACATTACCTCAGAGCATTCAGATGGCAAAGTCGCATTGATTTATGGTCAAAATAATAATCAAGACGCAAATTATCATTTGGCAGATGGTGCAAAGATCAATTTAAAAGCGGGCCAAAACTTCAGTACAAAAAAAGGTGGTGACGCGACAAAAAACTATACCGTCATTACTGAACTGGGCACGGAAGGCTCTGTTACTGCTCAAGACCTACAAGGTATTAATGGTGATCTTGCAGGAAATTATGTACTAGGTGCTGACATTGACGCAAATGCAACCAAAAACTGGGGTGCAGAAGGTGATGCTGGTTTTAATCCACTTGGTAATGAGTTTGATGGTGAGTTTAGCGGTTATTTTGATGGTCTCGGGCATACCGTATCCAATCTGACGATTGATCGTCCTTATAACTTTGGCGTAGGTTTATTTGGTTATCTACAAGATGCTCAAGTACGCAATGTTGGAGTAAAAAATGGTTCCATTCAAGGCGATAGCTTTGTCGGTGGTTTGGTCGGCAACAGTACCAATAGCCTGATTGAAAACAGTTTCAGTCATGCCGATGTAAAAGGTTATGGCACGATCGGTGGTTTGGTTGGGGGGAATTATGACGGTAAAATTCAAGACTCCTATGCCACAGGTGATGTAACGGGTGGGGCATATTCAAGTTATGTCGGAGGTTTGGTTGGCGGTAACGACAATGCCCATATTAAAAATTCATACGCAACAGGAAATGTCACAGGGGATGAGATCGTTGGTGGTCTCGTTGGCGACAATAACAACAATGCCACAATTCAACGAAGTTATACGACTGGAGATGTCACTGGTATACAAAACGTAGGTGGTCTGGCTGGTAATTCATATTATGGTTCCGAAATTAAGGACAGTTATGCAGTAGGAGCTGTGACTGGAGAAACAATTGTTGGCGGTTTAGTGGGTGAGATTCTAGATTCTACATTGAACACTAGTTATGCTGCTGGAAAAGTCACCGTGAATGCACAGGACGCCCAAAGTGGTGGTTTGGTTGCAAAAAATGTCAAAGGCACCGTATTCAATAGTGTTTGGGATAAAGAAAAGACAGGTCAAAGCACCAGTGCAGGTAGTGCTGAAAGCAATGGTTTAGGTAGTGAACAAATGTTTAATGCTGAAAACTATACGGGTTTTGATTTTGATGGTATTTGGAATAATGCAGATAATCAAACAACAGCTTTTCTAAGAGGCCATAAAGGCAGTAACGAAGTTAAGTTGAAAGGTGAGGGTGATATTGCTTACTCGGTGATCCAAAACATTCATCAACTTCAAGCAGTAAATCAAAAATTAGATGGTCACTATATTTTAGGTAATGATATTGATGCGAGGGTAACATCAACTTGGAGTAGTGGTGATGGTCAAGGTTTTGAGTCCTTGGGCAGCACAGACCAAGCCTTTACTGGTGTAATGAATGGTCTAGGCTATCAAATTTCTGATGTCTTTATGCTAAATGAAGGCAAAGATCAAGTTGGTTTGATCGGTGTTAACAAAGGGGCAGTTAAAAATGTTGGTGTAACCGATATTCAAGTTACAGGTCGTAATGATGTTGGAGGTCTTGTCGGTAAAAACCAAGGCTTACTTGAAGGTGTTTACAGTACAGGTGAAGTACGTGGACAAAGTAAAGTGGGTGGTCTTATCGGGAATAATGAGCAAATACTTCAAGCTGTTTACAGTAAAGCCAAGGTAAATGGTCAAGATCAGGTTGGGGGCTTGATTGGTTTAAATAATGCCGATATTCAAGATGTTTATAGCACAGGCAATGTCTCTGGCCAGAGTCAGATCGGTGGCTTGATTGGTCAGCAGGGTATAAATAGCACAGTTAAAAATGCATTTACGATGGGTCGAGTGGAAGGTGTTACCCAAACTGGTGCAGTGGTAGGTCATAACGCAGGTACAGTGACTACGACTTATTGGGATAAAGAGCAGAATACTGCTGGGATTGGTCAAGGTACGGATGAAACGAAAGGCTTAACCACTGACGAGATGAGATCTGCCGATAGTTTTCTATTTTTAGATGAAAATAGCAAATTAGGGGGTACAAGTGCGGTTTGGCGTATATATGAAGGCAAGACAATTCCATTTTTACGTCAGTTTTTAATTAAGATTGATTTAGGTTTAAAAGACAAAAAAACGGTATATAACGGGAAAGAACAATTATTTGCAGATGTTTTAGGTCTGGATACAAATAAATTTGTGGCAGATGGGGAAATCAAGGGGACGAATGCGGGTGAATATAAAGCGACCTATTATTCTAATGATCAGCATGGTTATGACTTTATTGGGAATGAAGGCAGCTTAATTATTGACAAGGCGCAGGTGACTGTCAAAGGCTCGAGTGAAACCGGTAAGATTTATAATGGTCAAACTCAGTCAATGGATAAGCCGAGCTATACCGTAGAAGGTATGGTGAATAGTGAAAATCAGTCGTTGCTTGGTAAAATTGAAGTCAGTGGGGTCTCTGCAAAAGATGCGGGTATCTATAAAAATAAAGTCAGTGGTGAAAATACCGAAACGCAAAACTACGATATTAATTATCAAGATGGTGAATTTGTCATTGCTAAGAAAAAAATTACCGTCACGGCAAATGATGAAACACGTGAATACAATGGTGCTTTACAGCGCATTAATAGTTTCACTGCTGAAGGTTTAGTTGCAGGTGAAACCGAAGATACTATTAGGAATAGTATTAATGCGGTGGCAACCCGCCAAGATGCAGGCATTTACACACATGCTGTGGGTTATGCTAATACAAATGGTAATAATAATTATGATATTTCCTTTAAAAGTGGGACGTATACCATTACTAAAGCTACTGCAACGGTAACGGGAAATAGTCTGAATACAGTTTATGATGGAAAAAATCAAAATGTAAGTGGCTTTAATGTTTCAGGTTTAAAGGGTAATGACCAACAAACCGTATTAGGTGAAATTTTCAATACAACTGCAAGTGGTCGTAATGCTGGACATTATGAAAATGTCGTTGGTGGTGCTGAATCTTCAAAAAACTATAATATTCTGTATGAAAATGGCATTTTGGATATTGCTAAAAAACAAGTTACAGGCACCATCAGTGCGCAAGATAAAGTCTATGATGGTAGTACCCATGCTGTGTTAAATGGTCAATTACAAGATGTAGTCGAAGGTGACACTGTGAATTTTTTGACTACGGGTCAATTCATAGATAAGAATGCGGGTAAAAACAAAGTTGTGAATGTTATGGGTGAAATTACTGGTGTTGATGCAGCCAATTATGAATTAGTCAGCAACCAACAAACCCAAGCAGATATTGAAAAAGCCAAATTGCAAGTCATTGGTAATAGTCTAACAGCAACCTATAGCGGACAGTCGAACAGTGTGACTGGATTTACAGTTGAAGGTCTGGTAGGCGGTGACACCGAACTGGCATTAACTAATGTTACAGCAACTGGTGCAAGTGGAACTTTGGCAGGTACTTATTACAACAACGTGAGTGGTACTGATCAAAACTATGAATTAGTCTTTACTGCAGGCATGTTAAAGATTGTTGATAATGCTGTCATCCCAGATTTGCCAACGACTCCAGAGCAACCGATAACTCCAGACGAGCCAACGACTCCAGAGCAACCGACAATTCCGGAAGAGCCAACAACTCCAGAGCAACCGACAATTCCAGAAGAGCCAGTGACTCCAGAGCAACCGACAACTCCAGAAGAGCCAGTGACTCCGGAAGAGCCAACAACTCCAGAGCAACCGACAACTCCAGAAGAGCCAACGACTCCAGAGCAACCGACAACTCCAGAAGAGCCAGTGACTCCGGAAGAGCCAACAACTCCAGAGCAACCGACAACTCCAGAAGAGCCAACGACTCCAGAGCAACCGACAATTCCGGAAGAGCCAGCGACTCCAGAGCAACCGATAACTCCAGACGAGCCAACAACTCCAGAGCAACCGACAATTCCAGATGAGCCAACGAATCCGGAAGAGCCAGCGACTCCAGAGCAACCGACAATTCCAGACGAGCCAACGACTCCAGAAGAGCCAACGACTCCAGAGCAACCGATAATTCCAGAAGAGCCAGTGACTCCAGAAGAGCCAGTGACTCCGGAAGAGCCAGCGAATCCAGACGAGCCAGCGAATCCGGAAGAGCCAACTAATTCAAATGGCTTAAATTTAATTGAATATCAACGTGCAATTCAATTTGCACCTGTACTTGATCAGTCAGAAAGCCAATCACAGCGATCTACTCATATTGAAATAGAAATCGTAGGTGATGGCATAAATATGGATGGAATCCAAACTTTAACGGGGAATTTTAAATAATGTTGTATTCTAAAAAAACATTACTAATCAGTAGTTTGGCGGTTAATAGTTTTCCTGTTTTGGCAAATACAGTTCCTGATGCTGGTCAATTACTCCAGCAACAGACTGTACAACCATATTTTCCTCAAGCGGACGTAAATATTGAAGTGTCTCAACAGTTGCAAACAGGATCAATTGATTCACAGCAGCAAGTTGAAATTGAAAAAATTGTGATCCGAGGCAATGAAAGTATTGCGACAGAAGAATTACACAAAATTGTAAAAGATGCCGAAGGACAGATTTATAGCTTGGCTGATTTGCAAAAATTAACCAAGGCTTTAAACGCTTATTATCAGCAGAAGGGTTACCCTTATAGTCGTGCTTATTTGCCTGCACAAAATCTATCTCAAGGGCAGGTGACTATTGGGATTCTGGAAGCAAAATATGACCGTATCCAGATTAATAATCAAACTAATACCTCTGATGAGTTAATTGAACAGATTTTATCTCCTTTACAATCGGGAGATATTATTGAATCAGCTGCTTTACAGCAGCAACTAATGATTTTAAGTCGCTTAAATGGGGTGAAAATCCAGAATGTGATAAGTGCTGGGCGTTATCCCGGAACCAGTGATTTGACTATACATATCCAAGAAGACCAAAAAATTACTGGTTATATCGGTTTGGATAACTATGGCAACGAATACACACGTGAAATACGTGGTAATACAGGGCTGGCTGTCAATAACTTACTTGGTTTTGGCGACCGCTTAAATGTTAATGCGATGACTTCAGGTCACTTAAATTATGGCCGTCTAGGTTACGAGGCTACAGTTAACGGTTTGGGTACACGTTTAGGTGCAAGTTACTCGATCCTTGATTATGAATTAGACAAAGAATATAAAGCCTTAGATGCGATTGGGGATGCGCAGCAAGCCAGTTTTTGGTTAAGTCACCCTGTATTATTTAGTCGTAATGCAGAAGTGATGCTAGGTGTGCAATATGATTTTAAGCGTTTAGAAGATGATATTACCCTGGTTGATTCATATCGTCATCGTGATATTCATGTGGGGCAAATTCGTCTGGATGTTCTGCAAAAAGACAAATTTGCCGGTGGTGGCTTGACACAGTTTGGTGTGGCATCAGATTTTGGACATGTGACATTTAAAAATCAAGCTGCTTTAGCGTATGATCAAGCCACTGCCAAAACTGAAGGCGATTTTGTGGCAGTTTCTGTCAATGTGTCTCGCTTACAGAATTTAGGTACATCAGGCACGCAGTTATATACAGCACTCCAGGCACAATATAGTCCAGATAACCTAGATAGTGCACAGCAATTCAGTATAGGTGGCACCAATGGTATTGCTGGGTATCAGCATAGTGCTTTGAGTGGATCAACCGGATATTATGCTTTAGCAGAATTAAAACGTAATTTATATACAAGTGGGTATAATCAGCTAAGTGGTAAAGTGTTTGTCGATACCGCTACTGTTAAACGTCAAGCCAGTACATGGCGTGGATTCTCAGGTGATAATCAGGAAAGTATTCACAGTGCCGGTTTTGGTTTAAACTTGTCCACTGCTTCAAAATGGACAGCCGCCTTACAAGTTGGTTTCCCATTTAGTGATAAACCAAGCAGCATGGAAGAACGTAATGATGTTGAGTCTTGGTTTAGTATCACCAAACAATTTTAACCTCAATAGATAAAGTAGAAATGGACTAAGATAAAAATTACTTAGTCCATTTTTTTGTATATAAGAAAAATCTTGCAGGCATCTAGCGTGTAATTAATTAGACGTATCACTGGAAAATTTAATCAACCTGTATGCCGAACTTCTAGTCAAATTTGTCACCATTATAGAAAATCAAAAAATATTCTTTGAAGTGGTCAAGCTTTACCATTTATTGTTGGTTTGAAATCTATACGAGTGAAGGGCTTTAGATATACTTAGCAGTTTTTATTATGTGCTGACAAGTTGATCCGTAATAATAAATAATAAGACTGTTAAAAGTTGTTTAACAAAAATAATTCCATTTTTTCAGGGGATTTTAAGATAACGAACTAGACTTTCAACATCATCCGTCTGCAACTGCTCACGCATTTTTAAAAACTGCTTTTCATCTAAGTCATAGAGCTTAAGAGAAAGCAGTTTTTCTATATCTGCTTTAGGAAAACGATATTTAATAATTTTGGCAGGCACGCCACCGACCACTGCGTATGATGGAACGTCTTTGGTGACCACGGCACCTGTTGCCACCACAGCACCTTCGCCAAGCGTTACACCTTGCATAATCATGGCACGTGAGCCAATCCAGCAACCATCGCCAATGAGTGTGTCGCCAGCAGGCACAAAACTGCGTGTATTGAAGGGAAAGGCTGAAATCCAGTCTGTACGGTGTAATTGATTACCACCCATCATAATCACGCATTCTGCGCCAAAACAGACAAAATTGCCGATATAGAGCTGATCAATGGGTTTATCTGGAGTAGAGGACTTGTCATGTAGATAACGCACCACACAGCGCTCAAACCCTTGATCCCAATAAGCGGAATAGTAAGAATAATTCCCCTTAATATGAATGTTCGGATTCCTCACCGTTTTTGAGATGAATTCGAACTCACACCAGTGTTTGACAGGGGAATTAATTAACTTTTCAGCCATAAGGAAGATACAAAAAAATAGTGAATAAGAAATTATACCTAATCGGCGTTTAAACTTGCTGAATAATCTCTAAAAGATACTCAAGCGAGTGCGAATAACGCAAATGATTAGACTGGTGTAGACGCTGTAGGAATACGGGCAATCACTTTAATCTCAAAATCAAAACCTGCCAGCCAAGTCACGCCAACAGCTGTCCAATTAGGATAAGGCTTTTGCTGAAACACTTGCTGCTTAACTTTTATAATGCTTTCAAATTGCTGCTCTGGGTCAGTGTGAAATGTGGTGACATCGACAATATCATCGAAAGTACAACCAGCCGCTGCCAATGTTGCGGCTAAGTTTTTAAAAGCCTGTTCTACCTGTTTTTCAAAGTTGGGTTCAGGCGAGCCATCTTCACGGCTACCGACCTGACCAGAAACAAAAAGTAAGTCTTCCGATTTGATTGCAGCAGAATAACCATGCTGTTCATACAGGGCATGGCGGTCTTGGGGGAATATCGCAGTTCTAGTCATGACTATTCTCATTCAATGTCTAATTTATCAGTGAGTGAAAGCAATTTAACTTTCACATACGCCTCGTATGTAAACATAATTGACATACGGTCCGTATGTCAATTAAAATTTTTATGATGATGAGGTAAAGTAATTCATGTCTGTTCGTGAACAAAAGATGGCGGAAACCCGCAAGAAACTGATAGAAGTGGCACGCCGTGCATTTGCAGCATATGGCTATGCAGACACTTCAATGGATAAGCTCACGGCAGAAGCAGGGCTGACCCGTGGAGCGTTGTATCATCATTTTGGCGATAAAAAAGGCTTGTTTGCTGCAGTGGTCGACCAGATCGATTCGGAAATGGCTTCATCTGCCCAGCAGCATCTGGAGCAGCCTGATGATCTGTGGGAAGGATTGTTGTTTGAAGGGCAGACCTATATTCAAAATGCCTTAAACTCTGAATTCCAGCGCATTGTATTGCGCGATGGGCCTGCGGTATTGGGTGATCCTGCACACTGGCCAAGTCAAAACAGATGTTTGCAGTCCACGCGTGAATGTGTTGAGCAATTATTGGTAGCAGATCGAATTAAAACAGTTGATCCGGAAGCTGCTGCGGTATTTTTAAATGGTGCTGCAATGAATGCAGCCCTCTGGGTGGCTTCTAGCGAACATCCTGAGCAGGTTCTCCCTGAGGCTTTACATGCATTTAATTTATTTGCATCGGGGTTTTTAAAAGAAGCCCAGAACTAATTCGTTTGTAGGAAGCAGATAAAGGTAAAAAACCCCTCAATCGAGGGGCTTTAAATTAAACAGCTTTAAATTTTAAAGATATTCAACTTTCACAATTTCGTATTCAACTTCACCGTTTGGTGTATTGATTTTCACATCGTCGCCTTCGTTTTTACCTAAAAGACCACGTGCAATTGGCGAGTTCACAGAGATCTTGTTAATCTTAAAGTCTGCTTCGTCATCACCTACAATTTTATAGGTTTTCTGTTCTTCAGTATCCAGATTTTCAATCGTGACCGTTACACCAAAAACCACACGACCATTCTGTTCAAGTTCTTTTACGTCGATCACCTGAGCTGCACCCAGTTTGCCTTCGATGTCCTGAATACGACCTTCACAGAAGCCTTGCTGTTCACGTGCTGCATGATATTCTGCATTTTCTTTTAAGTCGCCGTGTTCACGCGCTTCTGCAATTGAAGCTGTGATACGTGGACGATCCACTGTTTTCAGTTGGTGTAATTCTTTCTCTAAGGCAATTTTGCCTTCAGGTGTCATAGGATAACGTTGCATGTTGTCCCTCAAAAGTCAGTTGAAAGATATAAAATCTATAAATAAAAAAAAGCCCGCCACCAAGAAGGTAGCGGGACTTCTTGGAAGCGAATTAACCTTTAGTTAGGTCTTGCAAACGATATACATCCATCGGCAATTTAATTGCTAAAGCTTGGCATACTGCATCTGCACCATTCAATGTAGTTGTGTTATACACTTTACCTTGAAGTGCTGAACGACGGATCGAGAATGAGTCTTCTTGTGCCTTTTTGCCTTCAGTCGTGTTAATCACAAGGTGGATTTCGCCGTTTTTAATACGGTCCACAATGTTAGGACGACCTTCAGTTACTTTATTGACACGTTCACATTCAAGACCAGCATCGCTAATCACTTTAAATGTACCATCAGTTGCAAGAATCTTGAAGCCTAGGTCAATCAATTGTTTTGCGATACCCGCCGCACGTGGTTTATCAGAATCACGTACAGAGATAAATGCGTGTTTCACTTCGCCTTCAGTTGGAAGACCTGGTAAACGCTCATTTGCACCTAAAACAGCTTTATAGAACGCTTCACCAAATGTTTTACCAACGCCCATCACTTCGCCAGTCGATTTCATCTCAGGGCCAAGGATCGGGTCAACACCAGGGAATTTGTTGAACGGGAACACTGCTTCTTTGACAGAGAAGTGCTCAGGAATAATCTCAGTTGTGAAGCCTTGCGACTCAAGAGATTGACCCGCCATACAACGTGCAGCAACTTTCGCTAAAGATTCGCCGATACACTTAGAAACGAATGGCACAGTACGAGACGCACGTGGGTTCACTTCCAAGATGTAAACATCTTCACCTTTGACAGCAAACTGAACGTTCATCAAACCGATTACGCCAAGCTCTTTTGCCATCGCCACAGTTTGACGACGCATTTCGTCCTGAATCTCTTTAGATAGAGAGTAAGGAGGAATTGAACATGCCGAGTCACCTGAATGAATACCCGCTTGTTCGATGTGCTGCATGATGCCGCCGATTACAACGTCTTTACCATCAGATACGCAGTCTACGTCAACTTCGATCGCATCATCTAAGAAACGGTCAAGCAGAACAGGTGCTTCGTTTGATGCTTGAACCGCATCACGTAAGTAGCGTTTGAGTTCTTCATCGTTGTACACGATTTCCATCGCACGACCACCAAGCACGTAAGAAGGACGTACCACTAATGGATAGCCTACTTTAGACGCTTCAGCCATACCTTCTTCAGCAGATTTTACAATGCTGTTGTTTGGTTGACGAAGTTGCAGACGTTGAATCATTTGCTGGAAACGTTCACGGTCTTCTGCACGGTCAATCGCGTCAGGTGATGTACCAATGATTGGCGCACCGGCTTCTTCTAGAGCACGAGCCAATTTCAAAGGTGTTTGACCACCGTACTGAACGATAATGCCTTTAGGCTTCTCGATACGTACGATTTCTAAAACGTCTTCTAAAGTGATTGGTTCGAAGTACAAACGATCAGATGTATCATAGTCAGTAGAAACTGTTTCAGGGTTACAGTTCACCATGATGGTTTCATAGCCGTCTTCACGCATTGCAAGAGCAGCGTGTACACAGCAGTAATCGAATTCGATACCTTGACCAATACGGTTAGGACCACCACCGATCACCATGATCTTGTCTTTCGCAGACGGATTGGCTTCACACTCTTCATCGTAAGTTGAGTACATGTAGGCTGTATCAGATTCGAATTCTGCAGCACATGTATCGACACGTTTGTAAACTGGCGTTACGCCCAGGTTCCAACGGTGTTTACGGAATTGTTTTTGTGAAATGCCCATCAAGTCCGCAATGCGAAGATCTGATAAACCTTTACGTTTGAACCCACGGATGTTGTCCGCGTTCAAGTCGCCAGAACCTAAAGTTTTAATTTGGTTTTCAGTTTTAATGATGTCTTCGATTTGAATCAAGAACCAGCGGTCAATGTTCGTTGCAGCGAATACTTCGTCTAAAGTAAAGCCGTGACGGAATGCATCGCCCACGTACCAAATACGCTCTGGGCCTGGCACTTTAAGTTCTTGCAAGATCTTGTCACGCGCGCCTTCAGCACCCACTTCAATTTTTTCGTCAAAACCAGAAGCGCCCACTTCAAGACCACGAAGGGCTTTTTGTACAGATTCCTGGAAGTTACGACCAATCGCCATCACTTCACCGACAGATTTCATCTGAGTTGTAAGCGTTGCGTCAGCTTGTGGGAATTTCTCGAAGTTGAAACGAGGAATCTTAGTAACAACGTAGTCGATTGCAGGTTCAAACGATGCAGGTGTTGTACCGCCAGTGATGTCGTTTTTCAACTCATCAAGCGTATAACCCACAGCCAATTTCGCTGCGATTTTTGCAATTGGGAAACCAGTTGCTTTCGATGCCAGTGCAGATGAACGTGATACACGTGGGTTCATCTCGATCACCACCATACGGCCAGTATTTGGGCAAATACCGAACTGTACGTTAGAACCACCTGTTTCTACGCCAATTTCACGGAGAACCGCTAAAGATGCATTACGTAAAAGCTGGAATTCTTTGTCTGTCAATGTTTGCGCAGGGGCAACAGTGATTGAGTCACCTGTATGCACGCCCATTGGGTCAAAGTTTTCAATGGTACATACGATGATACAGTTGTCGTTTTTGTCACGAACAACTTCCATCTCGTATTCTTTCCAGCCAATTAAAGATTCATCAATCAATAACTGTTTGGTTGGAGAAAGATCGAAACCGCGTTCACAAATTTCGATGAATTCTTCTTTGTTGTACGCGATACCGCCACCTGAACCACCCATCGTGAATGATGGACGGATAATCACTGGGAAGCCGAAACGTGCTTGAATTTCTAAAGCATGTTCCATTGACTCAGCAACGTCAGCTTTTGGACATTCAAGACCAATTTTACGCATTGCCTGGTCGAACAGTTTACGGTCTTCAGCTTTTTCAATCGCTTCTTTGGTCGCACCGATCAATTCAACATTGAATTTTTCTAAAATGCCATGCTCATCAAGGGCAAGGGCACAGTTCAATGCAGTTTGACCACCCATAGTCGGAAGAACAGCGTCTGGGCGTTCTTTCTCAATAATCGCTGCAACAGTTTGCCAAGTAATTGGCTCAATGTAAGTTGCATCCGCCATGGTTGGGTCGGTCATGATGGTCGCTGGATTAGAGTTGACCAAAATAACGCGGTAACCTTCTTCACGAAGGGCTTTACATGCTTGAGCACCTGAGTAGTCAAACTCACATGCTTGACCGATGACAATCGGACCAGCACCAATAATCAAGATGCTTTTAATGTCAGTACGTTTAGCCATGATGCTTCCTTAATTACTTCTTAGATGCTTCGATAAGTTCGATGAAATGATCGAACAATGGTGCGCAGTCATGTGGACCCGGGCTTGCTTCAGGGTGACCCTGGAAGCTGAACGCAGGTTTGTCTGTACGATGAATACCTTGGTTGGTGCCATCAAACAGTGAGCGATGCGTTACACGCAACACATCAGGCAGATTGCTTTCATCGACTGCGAAGCCATGGTTTTGAGAAGTAATCATCACTGTACCATTATCTAGATTTTGTACAGGATGGTTAGCACCGTGGTGGCCGTGAGGCATTTTTAAGGTTTTAGCACCACTTGCAAGCGCAAGAATCTGGTGACCCAGGCAGATACCAAATACTGGAATTTCAGTAGTTTCTACAATTGTTTTTACAGCTTCAATTGCGTAGTCACATGCAGCCGGATCGCCAGGACCGTTCGATAAGAACACGCCATCTGGATTCAGTGCAAGTACATCAGCAGCAGGAGTTTGCGCCGGCACAACAGTCAGTTTACAACCGCGGTCTGCAAGCATACGTAGGATGTTGGTTTTGACACCGTAATCGTATGCAACAACATGGAATTTAGCTTCTGGTTGAGAGAAACCTTTGCCTAATGTCCAAGAGCCTTCAGTCCATTCAAAACCTTCAGGGTCGCAACATTCTTTTGCCAGGTCTAAACCGTTTAAACCACCAAATGCACGTGCTTTTTCAAGCGCTTCAGCTTCAGTGATATTTTCGCCAGCAAGGATACAGCCATTTTGCGCACCTTTGTCACGTAGGATACGTGTCAGTTTACGCGTGTCGATATCCGCAATTGCCACAACATTGTGTTGTACCAAATATTCAGCCAATGATTGGGTTGAACGGAAGTTACTGTGCAGTAAAGGCAGGTCGCGAATGATCAATCCGTTCGCCCAAACCTTATGAATACGACCTGATTCAGCGTCTTCTTCATTACAGCCTGTGTTACCGATATGTGGGTAAGTCAGTGTCACAAGTTGCTGTGCATAACTCGGGTCAGTCAAAATTTCTTGATAGCCAGTCATGGCAGTGTTGAAAACGACTTCACCAGTCGTACTACCCGATGCGCCAATCGAAGTACCTTTAAAGATAGTTCCGTCGGCAAGGGCTAAAATTGCTGGGGTGCTCAAACCAAAGCTCCTGAAATTTAGGCTGTAAAAAAGCGAGAAGACGAAAAAAAAGGAAGGCTAATTTTTAAACCTACCCTCCTATGTCTGCTCGCTTGAACTTAACACGGCATTATACGCAGAACGACCCCTAAAGTCCAACGGCTTTGCAGTGAAAGTATGAGATAAATGGCTTGCTTTTTGCATGGAAGTCTGTTTTGTAGGCAATGTGAAAAAATGTAAGCAATTAATAATTGTCAGACAAATCAAATCTTAATTTTTATCAAATCTACTAATATGGCTTAGTCGATATAACAATAGGAACAAGACAAATGGCTACAGCACCTAAATCTACTACATCTAAAAAAATCACTCCGAGCGTGGTGACTGAAACTGCCGAGAAGCTTGAAAAAGTAGCAGTCGAGGCTAAAGATCAGGCAGTTGAAACCATCGAGGAAAGTAAGGAAAAGCTTGAAGTTGAAGCCAAGCAGTTAAGCGACACTGTGCAGGAACAATTGCGTCAATTTAAGCAGGAGGTGTTACAGCGTATTGATACTTTGAAGGAGCAGATTTTCGGTTCGCAGAAAGAATTAACTGAACTGAAAAGCTTTATCAAGACAGAATTCAACGCTGTCTTCGAAGACTTATCTAATCTGGGTAAAGAGTTGAAAGAGGATGTCAGTCAGATTTCGACCAAGCATAAGGAACATCTGACCGATACTTTTAAACGTTCTAAGGACAGTACCATTGAAGTACTGAAAAAAGTCAAACCCGTGGTGAAAACAGAGAGCTCGGACAAAAGTCCTGAGCTGAAAAGTTAGGCTGCGCTGAAAGGCCGCTATTTAAAAAGGAGAACAATCAAATGTTCTCCTTTGTCTTTATGCAGTAAAACGGACTCACAATAACAATTAGAGGGGGTCACGATGCAACAGCATTTTGTAGGTGTACTTATTTTACTGATATTGATCATGCTACTGAATCTGGAAAGCGGATTGGGGCGCATACTTTATCTAGGTGTAATCGTATTATGTCTGGGAGTACTGGGACTGGTGTTTGGGACCATTCTTCTGATGATCATTACTTTTGCTTTTATTCTTTATGCTGCTGTGAAATCTATTCAGGAGCAGCATCATCTGCATCACTAAAATATGAACGTTGAAAACGATAAAAAATCTAAAATAATTACATAGAGGATCAATCATTGTTAAGCGATAAACAAAAACGTGAGACTTTAAGTCTCACGTTTCATTCGCCTGTTACACTTTAAATAGCTGATGCACAGCGTCAATCTATTTAAAACACATGCAACCAGTCACGTTTATTATGAAAATCTGCCTGAGGACTACTATGCTGCATGGCATAGTATTGATCACCTTGTGAGGTTTTTAAAACAGCAGATAAACCCAGGAACAAGTTTTCCCATTTCAGTTTATGTGTTGCCATAAAATCAGTCAGATCCACACTGACATTAAGACCATAATGCGTACGTTTGAGCTGATTCAGCTCAATATCATCCGCAGCTTGCGGTGGCATATCTTCAGGATAACGGTATTCTTCAAATTGATAAGCCTGCCAGGCCTGAGAAGGGGAAAGATTAATCTCACGATAAAAATCTTCGCCCTGAACCCCAATAAAAATTTCAAAGCAGGTCTGTTCCCACAGGAAATCCTGACGGGGATGTGCCGTCACCATGTCGGGCCACAAGATGTACTGATTGGGATCACGGATCCAGAAGCCCACATTTAAATTGCATGGGCCTTGCTGTTCAATGGCGGCAACCAGAGAGATGGCCTGAAAACGGCGATCAAATGCGCTAAGTTCGTAACTTGCCATAAGTCCTGTACTTAGTTAGACAGATGAGCGAAACGGACAAGGTTGGACAATTTTTGGTTTTGTTTCGCAGCTTTCTTGTAAAGCAGCGCAATTTTACCAATAGTTTGAACTACTTCGGCACCAGTCGCTTCTGAAATTTCAGCAATCAATGCTGCACGCGCTTCACGATCTTCAGCTACGATTTTTACTTTAATCAGTTCGTGATCGTTTAAAGCACGCGCCAATTCTTCGATGACATTTTCAGTCAGGCCTTTGTCACCCAGCATAACGACCGGGTTTAAAGCATGTCCGATTTGACGTAAACGCTTACGTTCCTGAATAGATAAAGACGCCATGAGAGATAACCTGAATTTTAAAACGGCTTAGTATAGCAAAAGCAAAAAACAAACGCTTTAAATTATCAGGAAATAATCATTTCCAATATCTCTTCATAACGAGCAAAACTCCTAGATTTAGATACACATGTATACTGCAAAATATGTCTTTTTCACGTACAATTAATAATTGGACGTTTTTTTATTTAGAGAGTTATGGCTACACGCATTACCAACCAAAAGTTATCTAAAAGTAGTCGTGATTGGATGAGAGAGCATTTAGACGATCCTTATGTGAAAAAGGCACAAAAGGACGGCTATCGTGCGCGTGCAGCATATAAGCTCTTAGAGATGCAAGAAAAGTACAAAATCATCAAACCCGGCATGACCGTGGTCGACTTGGGTGCAGCTCCCGGGAGTTGGTCACAAATTGCAGGTAAGTTGGTCGGCGACAAAGGTTTATTGATTGCATCTGACATTTTACCAATGGATGCATTACCTGATGTGACTTTCTTGCAAGGCGACTTTCGCGAAGAAGAAGTCTTCCAGCAATTGTTAGAAATTTTAGATGGTCGTACTGTAGACGTTGTAATTTCAGATATGGCCCCCAATACATCAGGTAATAAGGCTGTAGATCAACCGCGTCAGATTTACTTGTGTGAACTTGCACTGGATTTTGCCAATAAGGTGCTAGGCCCTAAAGGTCAATTTGTGGTAAAAGTTTTCCAAGGCTCAGGTTTTGACGAATTCCGTAAGCAAGTGGTTGATAGTTTTGATGTTCTGAAAACATCTAAACCTTTGGCATCACGTGCTCGCTCCAAGGAAGTTTTCCTGATCGGGCAGGGACGTAAGAAGGCTTTAAAATAAGTCTACTTGCCAAGTCGTTAAAAATTGTGCATTTTGTACGTTTTCAGATAATTGTAAGTTGATTTACAGCTTAAGTATTAAGGTCACCCTGAACAGGGCATGATCAAATTAGATTGGAATGGGAATAAAGCTTTGAGCGATCTTTTTAAGAATGCCGTATTGTGGCTCGTGATACTGGGTGTGCTGGTGTTAATCTTCAGCAACGTCAGTGACCGCAATCAACCGACTACAATGAACTACTCAGAGTTTGTTGCCGCGGTCAATGCTGGCCAAATTAAACAAGTTGTGATTGACGGCGAAAGAATCCGTGGCGAAAAATCGAACGGTTCAGAGTTTGAAAGTATCCGTCCGGCAGTTCAGGATCCTGAACTGATGCCAAGCCTGATTAAAAATAATGTTGTGGTTGAAGGTGAAGCACCACAACGTCAAGGCTTGCTCATGCAGTTGCTTATTGCAAGTTTCCCTGTACTTTTAATCATTTTGTTATTCATGTTCTTTATGCGCAACATGGGTGGCGGTGCAGGTGGTAAAAACGGCCCAATGAGTTTTGGTAAATCTAAAGCCAAAATGCTGTCTGAAGACCAGATTAAAGTCACTTTCACTGATGTTGCTGGTTGTGACGAAGCCAAGCAAGAAGTCGTTGAAATCGTAGATTTCCTGAAAGATCCAACCAAATTTAAACGTCTGGGTGCGAGTATTCCACGCGGTGTGTTAATGGTCGGTCCTCCAGGTACGGGTAAAACCTTACTTGCCAAAGCCATTGCCGGTGAAGCGAAAGTTCCATTCTTTAGTATTTCAGGTTCTGACTTCGTTGAGATGTTTGTCGGTGTTGGTGCATCCCGTGTTCGTGACATGTTCGAACAGGCGAAACGTCATGCACCATGTATCATCTTTATTGATGAGATTGATGCAGTCGGTCGTCATCGTGGTTCAGGTACTGGTGGTGGTCACGATGAACGTGAACAGACACTGAACCAGATGCTCGTTGAAATGGACGGCTTTGAGGGCAATGAAGGCATTATCGTGATTGCTGCAACCAACCGTGCAGATGTACTGGATAAAGCACTTCTTCGTCCAGGCCGTTTTGACCGTCAAGTTGTGGTTGGTTTGCCAGACATCAAAGGTCGTGAACAAATCCTGAATGTACATTTGAAAAAATTGCCTTCAGTAACAGGTGTGGATGTTAAGGTTCTTGCACGTGGTACACCGGGCTTCTCGGGTGCGCAATTGGCAAACTTGGTGAATGAAGCTGCTCTGTTTGCTGCACGCCGTAACAAGAACACCGTCGATATGCATGACTTTGAAGATGCAAAAGACAAGCTGTATATGGGTCCTGAGCGTAAATCGATGGTACTTCGTGATGAAGAGCGTCGTGCGACGGCTTATCATGAAGCAGGGCATGCGATTGTTGCTGAAAGCTTGCCAGGTACAGATCCTGTGCATAAGGTGACAATCATGCCACGTGGCTGGGCTTTAGGTGTTACCTGGCAGCTGCCTGAATTTGACCAGACCAGCCATTACAAAGACAAAATGTTGAATGAACTTTCGATTTTGTTTGGTGGCCGTATTGCTGAAGAAGTCTTCATTAACCAGATGTCGACCGGCGCTTCAAATGACTTCGAACGTGCAACCAAAATGGCACGTGCGATGGTGACCAAATATGGTATGTCGGACAAACTCGGTGTCATGGTCTATGAAGAAGATGCACAGCAATCTTTCATGGGCAGTATTGGTAGCCGCAGTATTTCGGAAACCACACAACTAGAAGTCGATCGTGAAATTCGTCGAATTCTAGATGAGCAATATAAAATCGCACGCGATATCTTGGAAAGCAAAAAAGATATTGCCCATGCGATGGTGAAAGCCTTGATGGAATGGGAAACCATTGATCGTGATCAAATCCGTGACATCATGGAAGGTCGTGAGCCTCAGCCACCAAAAGTCTATGTTGCAGATAATCCTGTGATTGATGTAACGCCAGATGATGGTCCGTTGACTCCTCCGCCATTGCCAGCGAACTAAGCTCAATAAAAAAACCACCTTCGGGTGGTTTTTTTATGCTTGTCATTTTTGTCATATCTTTTTGAGTGTTATATTGAGCGATTAAAAATGAATAAGAAAAACAAAAATGAATATGCCTGTTCTGGAATCCAGTGTTTACCAGCTTCGTCTTGAACCGTTGAGCTGGGAACATTTTTCTGATTTAGTGGTTGCATGCGCTGAAGAAAATTTAGGTAAGATTTTATATAATTCGGTGCCTTATCTGCATAACTTAAAAAAATATTTTTCTCAAGCTTTCGAACAACAGGCTCAAGGTGAAAGAATGGTTTTTGCCGTAATTGATTTAAACTCCGGCCAAGCAATTGGAACCGCCAGTTATCATGATATTAAAGCGGAAATTCCACGTTCTGATTTAGTGGTTGCATGCGCTGAAGAAAATTTAGGTAAGATTTTATATAATTCGGTGCCTTATCTGCATAACTTAAAAAAATATTTTTCTCAAGCTTTCGAACAACAGGCTCAAGGTGAAAGAATGGTTTTTGCCGTAATTGATTTAAACTCCGGCCAAGCAATTGGAACCGCCAGTTATCATGATATTAAAGCGGAAATTCCACGTTTTGAAATTGGTTATACCTGGTATGCCAAGCGCTATCACAGAGCTTATGTAAATCGCGTTTGTAAATATCTTTTGTTAAGACATGCTTTTGAAAATTTAAATGCTCAGGTGGTCGGCTTTCGAACTGATCATTTGAATCTTCCCAGCCAAAAAGCGATTGAGGCATTAGGTGCCAAACGAGATGGCATTATCAGGTGTCATATGCTACGTAAAGATGGACAGACTATTCGAGATAGCTATATCTATAGTATTTTAGAAAGTGAATGGGCAGATGTGAAAGCATTATTACAAACTAAACTGATGCAATATTCCCAAAACAATTACTTCGAAATCTAGGTCCTAGCCTTATTCCACTTTGCTTTATTCAGCGATCCATAAGACAATATCGGGGTTATTTTGAGTGAGTATTGAATCATGCAGCTGATGCCTTTGTTACCACATGTATGGACATTTGGTGATTTAAAATTGGACTTATCCCAGCCGCATGTGATGGGGATTCTCAATGTCACCCCAGACTCTTTTAGTGATGGTGGTCGGCATAATCACAAAGAAGATGCAGTTGCCCGCGCACTGGAAATGATGGCCGAAGGTGCAACCGTAATTGATATTGGCGGTGAATCGACCCGTCCAGGTGCCGCAGTGGTAGAAGTGGAAGAAGAAATTCGCCGCGTAGTGCCTGTGGTGGAAGAACTGGCTAAACATAAGGTCATTCTCTCGATTGATACGTCGCAACCTGAAGTCATACGCGCAGCGGTTCGGGCCGGAGCACATATCTGGAATGATGTCCGTGCTTTGACTCGGCCGAATGCATTGCAGACCGCAGCAGAACTCAATATTCCAGTGATCATCATGCATATGCGCGGTGAGCCGACCACCATGAACAATCTGGATCAATATGAGGATGTCACTAAAGATGTGATACGCGAGTTATCCCAACGTGTTCAGGATGCTTTAGATGTTGGAGTAAAAGCGGAAAATATCATGATTGATCCAGGTTTTGGTTTCGCTAAAAATGCCCAGCAAAATTTAAAGCTGTTGCAAGAGTTTTATAAATTGACAGAAATGGGCTATCCGATTTTGTCTGCTTTATCACGTAAACGCTTTATCGGAGCAGTTTTGGATGGGGCAGAACCACAAGAGCGTGCAGTGGGTTCAGCAACAGCGCATTTGTTGAGTATTCAGCAGGGTGCATGTATGGTACGGGCACATGATGTTAAAGTCACAGCCGATGCGATTAAAGTCTGGCAAGCTATGCAAATGGTTTAAAAATCGAGGCTGGGAAATCCCTACATTGGCAATGTTGTTTGGCTTTTAAGCAACAATATGCTATATAGGCACGCTTAGATTAGATAGTCATCCTTTAGAGTGCCTGTAATGTTTGCAGATTTACTTCTCCCCATGTTCGATGATGAGTATTATCCCGATATTCTGGTTGCTGAAATCAAGCAGCACATCGAACGTTTTGCCCAAAAAGTCGCTAAATCAGGTTTGTCAGATCAAGAAATTTACCAGCTTGCCAATCTGACTGTGGCTGATATCAATATCATGAAACCTCAGTTCGAAGATCTGGATTCGTCTCTGGATGATACTGCCGCGGATTATATTGCCGAAGCCATGATGATGGTGGTGCAAGAGCACGGCCTGTTCGAGATTGAAATGGAAGAACTGATTACCAATCGTGAATGGTGATTTAAGAAAACCCTGCAGATGCAGGTTTTTTTATTGTCTGTTCAAATAATCTTTAAAGCTATTAAAGCGAATTGAGCCGAGTAATTGTTGCTCTTCATTCATGCATTGCTGATAAAGGTTTTGGTAATAAGCCTGCAGATTCGATTGACCTTGAATTTGTTGTGGTGTTTTTGATTTGGATTGTTGATAAGCCCAAAAAGCCAGTTGTCGGAGTTTCTGCAACCTGATCTGGTCAATCGCACTACAGGAACTTTTAAATAAAGGTTCCAGGATGACCACCCCAAAGGAAGAAATCGCTAAAATGATCATACTAATGATGACCAGTACATCCGAATGAATCAGATAAAGGTTGAGCAATAAGCTCAGAAAAATTGGAATTTGCAGATAGAGACAGTTTTGCAAACGCTGACTATAGGCTTTGGAACTAAATTGCGCCTGATATTGTGCATGCCAGATATAAGGATAAAGCAGTGCCATCAGCACAATTAAGGTGACATTAAAGGCAATCGTGGCATTCTTGAAAAAATAATATTCCAGAAATACGGAGCTGAGACTACACGCTACACAGACCAGAAGGGACAGTAAATTAATCGCGATAACAAACTGGATATTTTGCAAGGCATTAAATTTAAAGCGGCTATAACGCAGCTTAAGGAAAAAAGCGTCTGGATGACGTAATTGTAATATAGCGAGATCAAAGTGTTTTAATTCTGACATGGGGATTTCGCGCTAAAAGAATAAAATTCAGGCACAAAAAAACCAGCCTAATGCTGGATTTTTTATTGCACCATTTTAATAAATATTAAAATGGTGCCCGAGGCCAGACTCGAACTGGCACGCTTTGTGGGCGGGGGATTTTAAATCCCCTGTGTCTACCGATTTCACCACTCGGGCATGTGCGCAATAATAGAGGACGAAATAAAGCTTGGCAAGCAAATTCAGAAATGATTGCTTTCTTTTCAAGCAATTCCGTGGCTTCTATTCTAAAAACCAGCAAATCAGCGTTTTTAAAAGTTAATATTTGCAGATCTTTAAGACGGACAATGAAAAAGGATAGAGAGAACTATGAATTTTCATCCAGATAGCTGTCGACATCTAGATGCTTGATCGTTTTACAATATTGATGCTCATATTTCAGCAGCCGTGTATATAGCCCGGCATAGTGATTTAATTGCTGTTTTAGTTCGGCATACCGAGGATCATGGCTTGAATAAAAACGTAATTTTAGTCGGATCAGGCAGGTTTGTTTATAAGCCCAAAAACAGATTTTACGTAATTGTTGTAGCTGATAGTGCTCAGTATTTTTACTATTTTCCTTGAATAAATTTTCCCGATAAAAGCGCACAAAACCAAAGCTCACGCCAAAGAAGAATAAGCTCCACATCAGCAAACTGCTTTGTATAAAGACCAGATTTAAGGCTTGCAATAGAATCACAATAGCCATCTTGATCGGAGTATGCCGTAATAACTGATACAGTGAATAAGAAGAATGCTGAATCTGGTGCAGAATCAAGGTGAGACTCAACATCAGGAACAGTAGAATGGCCAAAATGGCATAACTTTGCGCCTGAAATTCGCTGATTTGCACAAAAGATTGCTGTACCAGATCTCCTAACATCAAACTGATGGGAACAAAAATCATGGCGGCCAAGACCCAAGGAATTAAGAGCTTGGCTTTATCCCAGATTCCACGGATTTTAATCTGACTGTAAAACAGGTAATTTCCTTTAAATGCAGTCGGATATTGGCGCTTAAGTTGCTGCAGCAACAAAGTCACTTGCGTAGTGGGTATCATCCAGAGATTAATTTAATATATAGATGAAGCACTATAGTCGATTTTGCGCAAAATCACAGAAGAAATGCAGTTTCAGGTCGCAGCGCTGTTTTAATCATGAAGATTTTAGTTTTTTAGCCACGAATTATGCGAAAATAGCCGATTCAAGATTTATTTTTTTAAGGACAGTTTATGACTGATCAATCTCCTCAGGCGTTAAGCGACATCGAAATTTTAGACATCCTGCAAAGTATGAAAAAGGATGAGCTAAATACTGAGGCGCAAGCAGCAATTCGTCAGGGTGGTAAAGCTGGTCGTCAGGAAGCGCATAAAGCAGCCTTAGTAGCATTGAATCAGTCATTTGAAGACAAGTTTGTCGAAGCGGTATCTTTGGCTTTGGGGCTGAATGCAGCACAAATCAAAAAAATCCGTTATAAAAAAGACCGAATCCGTATTTTAAAAGCGCGCGGTATCGATTATATGGCGATTGATGGTGCTGAAACTGCACAGGTACTGTCACAAATTGCCCAAGCAATTGTGCGTGAAGATGCCATTGTCACCCATGACCTGCACAATATTTTTCCGTTCTGGAAAGAGGGCTGGCCAATGGTGCAATTCGATAATGCTTATAAAATTTTAGAAGATGATATCCAGATTCACTATCAAGCCGTTCTTGAGGCTTTATTAGCAAAAATCTAAGCTATAACTAGATCTAAAAAAAGCACCCAAAGGTGCTTTTTTAATCACGATATATCAGTGCAATCAGCCAGCTGATGGGCAGAATAAATAAACGCCACCACGTGATTAATGGCCAATAAAAATACTCTCCAAATCTCAAGGTCGAGTCGAAACCTTGACGGCGACGTTCATGCGGGTAGGGAATAATGAAAACTGTTAAAACCATCAGAATGATGGCTGCGAGTAAAAGCAGGGGATTCTGTTGTTTGGCAAAGAAGAAGTAAAACAAATACAGGGCTGAATAAAAAAACAGACATGCCAATAATGCAGAAATATTCATCACTCACCTTATGGATTTTTTTATTAGAATAATTTTTTGAATAGAGGGCTAAAAAGAAGAACCAGATTAATCTGATTCTTCTTGAATAACTGAATTGGTTTCGATTAGGCGGGTCACCAGTAACTGGTCAATTTTAAAATGATCGACGTCAACCACTTCAAACTTATAAGCACCAAATATCACTGCATCTGCAGGACGTGGAATCTTGCGTAATTTATACATCATGAAGCCAGCGATGGTTTCATAATTTTCATCATCAGGCATTTCATCAATTTCAAGCGCATGCTTAATATCTTCAATCGGTGTACTGCCTTCAATCAACCAGGAATTATTGTCACGTTTAATAATTTGCTGATCGGCTTCAATAGGCGTCACCCAGTCACCCATCACGGTAATCATAATATCGGATAGGGTAATCACTCCGACTACCAGCGCATATTCATTAATGACGACGGCAAACTTTTCCTTGGTAGAGCGGAAACGGTCCAGAACTTCCGATAAGGTCAAAGTGTCAGGAATGGTCAACACATTACGGATGGTATTTTCATTGAGCTGCAGCAGCGACTGGTTGTTCAGAATACGCACCAGAATGTCTTTAGCATCGACATAGCCAATCACACTGTCAATGTCATTGCTACATACCAGAAACTTGGAGTAGGGATATTCTGCCAGCTTTTGCCGAATACTTTCTTCCGGTTCATTCAAGGTGAAGAACACCACATTTTCACGTGTGGTCATACTCGAAGGCACGTTACGTTCTTCCAGCTCGAATACGTTTTCAATGAAATGGTGTTCCTGTTTCTGGAGCACGCCTGCCTGTGCACCGGCATCCATCACTGCAGAAATATCATCAAAAGTAATATTGTCATCACGAATAGTATTTACTTTAAACAGACGGAACAGCATGTTGGCAATCGCATTGATAAACCAAGCCAAAGGTTTGCAGACTTTAATGAAAATCTGAATTGGCTCGATGACTGAGACTGCGATCTTTTCTGGCGCAATCATGGCCAGACGTTTCGGCATCAGGTCTGCAAATAAAATAAATAATGAAGTGACGACCGTAAAGGAAAGCGCAAAGCTGATATTGTCAGCCCAAGGTCCTTGGTAAAAGCGGGAAACAAAATTATAAATATAAGGACGGAAGGCACCTTCACCTAAAATACCACCAAGAATGGCAACTGCATTTAAACCAATTTGGGAGGCTGCAAAGAAGTCTGCAGAATTTTCTTGTAGATCTAAAACTTTTTGAGCGCGATGATCACCCGACTCAGCCAGAATTTTGAGTTTGACTTTACGGGCACCAGCGAGGGCGATTTCAGTTAAAGATAAAAAACCGGCCCCCGTGATGAGTATTAAGATAATCACGATATTTTGTAAGAGGCTCACAAATCCACCTGTGGATGAATAGTATCTTGGGATATTTTTAACACAAAAAAAGACTTGAGGTGTAACAATGACATCTCAAGTCTTCGAAGTATAATCTTAAAAAATAAGAATTTAGAAGATTTTGAGTTTAATAATGTGAAAATTGAGAATTATTGCTCAGGAATTCACGGTTTTCTTCTTCAATCATCTGGCGGGCGACATATAAAATCAGCTGACGTAACCAGCGATGCGCCGGATGATGATGCAATAAAGGGCACCATGCCATTTTTAATTCAAATTCTGGGATATAAAACGGCGGATCTTTGAGAATTAAATTGTGATTCTTGGCTTGCAGGCGTGCGATGCGTGAAGGAAGTGTTGCGACCAAGTCGACATTGGAAGCCAATAAACCCGGCATCTGGTAATGACGGGTAAAGACCGAAATTTTACGTTTCTGGCCAATCCGCTCTAAAGCCTGATCAATCCAGCCTAAACCAGCCTGTTTTTCAGGATTGACCCCGAAGCCAACCCCCATACCGGTTTTAGACACCCAGATATGCTGTGCATCCAGGTAACTTTTAAGGTTTAAATTGCTTGCGGCAGGATGCTTGTTATTTAAAAGACAAGAAAAGCTGTCACGCCAGACCAATACCTGATGAAAACTTTGTGGGATTTCATTAAAACGGTTGATTGCCAGATCGACCTTGCCTTGTTCCATGTCACGATACGACACATCACTTGGTGTTAAGAAGTCGAGAACAACATTTGGAGCTTCTGAACGTAGGGCTTTGACCAGACGTGGAACCAGTGTGGCTTCCGCATAATCCGAAGTCATGATCCGGAAGACACGATTTGAGGTATAAGGACGGAACTCGGTACGTGGTTCCAGAATCATCGACAAGTCAGCCAGGGCATCCCGAATACGTGGTTGTAATTCTAAAGCACGTTCGGTTGGGGTCATGCCTTCAGAAGAACGGATCAGGAGGGGATCATTAAATAAATTGCGTAATCGGCGCAAAATGTTACTCATGGCAGGCTGGGTAACACCCAATTGTTCTGCTGCACGTGTGACATTTTTTTCGCGAAGAAGTACATCAAGATAAATTAATAGATTGAGATCAACCCGCTCCAGATTCATAAAAGAAATACCGAGAATAAATACAAGAAATTATGATGATTATGCCATAATTGCCAGGCCTTGTGTAAAGCGCCGATGAAAAAAAGCCATGTGCTCACTAATAAAGTTTACAGAATTAACACAGGCTTAGACTCTATTATTTACAGTGTACATAAGAGAAAAGATGCACGTTAAATGGACCATCATTTAGCCTTTTTTATAGATTGGGATGAAAGCCCTCTTTTCGCTTTAAAAGAAAATCATAAAAGCTATTCTTGCATTCAAGATTTGAGTGAAAAGTAAACTAAATCAAGAATTCCTTAAGTTGAATAAATCATCAAAGATCAGCATTTTTTAAAAATAAAAGGACATAAAACCCATATCCAGACTTAAGTCTAATGAATTATTTTTAAGCAACATGCGGAAATTTTATCCATTTTTATTTTTAAATAAATATATATAAAACAGAGATTTAATTTAATTAATTAAGATTGTACTAAGACTTTGATCTACTCATTTTTTAAATAAATACTGAAGATTCTTGCAGACTATTGGATTAATTTTCATAAGCCCACTAATCTTTAGCTATCCCAACGGATCGTCGAAAATCTGAACAAGTCATTGAGGGTGTGATTTGAGCGGTTCGTTGCAGAAAAATCCTAATATTATTACAGGAATATATCATGACTACATACCAAACAGCGATTGATGCAATCCGCGAATTAAAAGCGAAATTCGGTAACACTTGGGCAGACATCAGTCCTGAAGATGCTGCGCGTATGCAACTTCAAAACCGTTTCAAAACTGGTTTAGACATTGCGAAATATACAGCGGCAATTATGCGTCGTGATATGGCTGCTTATGATGCAGACTCTAGCAAATACACTCAATCACTAGGTTGTTGGCACGGTTTCATCGCGCAACAAAAAATGATTGCGAACAAAAAATACTTCGGTACAACTGAACGTCGCTACATCTACCTTTCTGGTTGGATGGTTGCAGCACTTCGTTCAGAATTCGGTCCACTTCCTGACCAATCTATGCACGAAAAAACGTCTGTTCCTGCATTGATCGAAGAAATCTACACTTTCTTACGTCAAGCTGACGCGAAAGAATTAAACGACTTGTTCCGTGCCCTTAAAAAAGCACAAGAAGCGGGTGACACTGCTAAAGCAGCTGAAATCACTTCACAAATCGACAACTTCCAAACTCACGTTGTGCCAATTATTGCGGATATCGATGCTGGTTTCGGTAACGAAGAAGCGACTTACTTACTTGCTAAGAAAATGATCGAAGCGGGTGCTTGTGCACTACAAATCGAAAACCAGGTTTCTGACGCGAAACAATGTGGTCACCAAGCTGGTAAAGTAACAGTTCCACACGAAGACTTCATCGCGAAAATCCACGCTCTTCGCTATGCATTCCTGGAAATGGGTCTTGACGACGGTATTATTGTTGCACGTACTGACTCTGAAGGCGCTGACTTGACTCAAAAAATCCCAGTGGTTAAAGAGCCAGGCGACATCGCTTCTCAATACATTAGCTACTTAGACACAACTGAAATCGACATTTCAGAAGCTCAAGAAGACGAAATCCTGATCAAGCGTGATGGTAAACTTCACCGTCCTAAACGTCTTGCTTCTGGTCTATACCAGTTCCGTGAAGGCACGCAAATCGACCGCGTTGTACTTGACTGTGTAACTAGCCTACAAAACGGTGCTGACTTGCTTTGGATCGAAACTGCGACGCCTAACGTTGCTGAAATCGCTCACATGGTTAACCGTGTACGTGAAACAGTTCCAAATGCGAAACTTGTTTATAACAACTCGCCTTCGTTCAACTGGACTTTAAACTTCCGTCAACAAGCGTATGACCGTTGGGTTGCTGAAGGTAAAGACGTTTCTGCTTACGACCGTGCTAAGTTAATGAGCGCTGAGTACGATGCAACTGAACTGGCTGCTGAAGCTGACGAAAAAGTTCGTACATTCCAAGCTGACGCTGCTCGTGAAGCGGGTGTGTTCCATCACTTGATCACACTTCCGACTTACCACACAGCTGCACTTTCTACTCATGAGCTTGCTCAAGGTTACTTCGGTACTGAAGGTATGTTGGCTTATGTTGCTGGCGTACAACGTAAAGAAATCCGCGGCGGTATCGCATGTGTTAAACACCAAGCAATGGCTGGTTCTGACATCGGTGATGACCACAAAGAAATCTTCGCTGGTGACAATGCATTGAAAGCTGGTGATGATTCTAAAAACACAATGAACCAGTTCAGCGCTTAATCCGCTTAATTGATTCACCAAAAAACCCTGCATCTGCAGGGTTTTTTGTTTGGAAAAATGCTATTAATAAATAGGGAAGAGCAATCTCAAGAACGTGCTCAAAAGGGATTATCCATAATTTCTCCATGATTGGTTTTTATCGCAGCTTTTATGTGTTTAATTCTTGCATTCTAGTGCTATGTCACTGAATATTTCGATATAGCATACTTATGTTCTGCATCAATTTACCCCTATTTAATTAAAAGTGACCCGGACTTATGCTGTCTAAATTTTTTATCCACCGCCCGATCTTTGCTGGGGTACTGGCGATTGTTGTCATGGCAATCGGCCTGTTCGCAGTAATGAACCTGCCAGTGGAACGTTATCCGGACATTGCCCCGCCAAGGATAACGGTGGCAGCAACTTATAGCGGCGCTTCTGCGGAAACTGTGGAAGAAAGCGTGACTCAAGTGCTGGAACAGCAAATCAAAGGCATTGATCATCTGCTGTATTTCAGTTCCAGTAGTGATTCTTCAGGACGCAGCCGGGTCAGCATTAGTTTTGAAAATGGCACCGACCCAGATACCGCACAGGTGCAGGTACAAAATGCGATTAATGGCGTGCTCAACCGATTACCGGAAGATGTGCAACGCCAAGGTGTTAATGTCTTTAAATCGCTTGGCGATACTCATATGGTGATTAGCCTGTATGATGAGTCGGGGCGCAGCAACAATATTGAACTTTCCGACTATCTGATGACCCATCTGGAACAGGACATTTCCCGGATTGAAGGCATTGGTGAGGTTGATGTTTTTGGTTCACAATATGCGATGCGGATCTGGCTGAATCCGGCAAAATTAAAACAATATAACCTGATGCCAAGTGATGTGCGTGCCGCAATAGAATCCCAGAATACCCAGGTCGCTGCAGGTGCGATTGGTGATCTTCCAGCCATAGACGAGCAATACCTGAATGCCAAAGTTACTTCAGGTTCACGGCTAAAAACCGTGGAAGAATTCCAGAATATTATTGTCAAATCGGATCGTGCCGGCAGCTTTATTTATTTGAAAGATATTGCGCGGGTGGAACTGGGTGCTGAAAATTATCAGTCTTATAGTACCAATAATGGTTATCCATCAGCAGGTCTGGGTATTTCACTGGCCTCAGGGGCCAATGCCATTGCCACCTCTAATCTGATTAAGGCTGAAATTGCCCGTATTTCCCAGCAATTGCCTGAAGGCTATAAAATTGCTTACCCACGTGACAATACGCCTTTTGTACAAGAATCAATTAAAGAAGTGGTCAAAACCCTGATCGAAGCCGTGATTTTGGTCATCATTGTGATGTTCATTTTCTTGCAGAATTGGCGTGCCACTTTGATTCCTACCGTGACTGTTCCAGTGGTGATTTTGGGTACGATGGCGGTGCTGTATGCACTGGGGATGAGTATCAACACTTTAACCTTATTTGCGCTGGTTCTGGCGATCGGCCTGTTGGTAGATGATGCGATTGTTGTGGTGGAAAACGTTGAACGGCTGATGCATGAAAAGCAACTGTCCGCCAAGGATGCTGCTCTGGAATCCATGCAGGAAATCAGTGGAGCACTGATCGGGATTACTCTGGTTTTGACCGCAGTCTTTATTCCGATGGCATTTTTTGGTGGATCGACTGGCGTGATCTACCGCCAATTTTCTATCACTTTGGTTGCGGCGATGTCACTGTCCTTAATGGTGGCATTGATTCTAACCCCAGCATTGTGCGCGCTTATTCTAAAACCGAATCCTAAACCGGCAAAATGGGCGTCCTGGTTTAACCAGAAACTGGATCATTTAAAACATCGTTATCTGAATTTGTCTAAACTCACGATTCAGCGTCAGGCGATCTGTTTGCTGCTGTTTGCCGGATTGATCGGTGTGTTTGCGCTGTTCTATCGTGCTTTGCCAACCAGTTTTTTACCAAGTGAGGATCAGGGGATTTTAAGCTTGCAAATCAAATTGCAGGAAGGCGCTCCGATGAAAAATACCATTCAGATCGGTGAAGAAGTCCGTAAGTATTTTCTGGATCAGGAACAAGCTAATGTCAATCTGGTGATGATCCGTTATGGGCGAAATTTCTCTGGAACTGGTCAGAACCTCGCGACCGGTTTTGTAGCGTTGAAACATTGGGATGAGCGTTCCGGTCAGGACAATACTGCACAATCGATTCGTGAACGGGCTTTGAAGCATTTCCAGAGTAATCGCAATGCACAAATTAATGTGTCCATGCCAGCTTCAGTCAATGGTCTGGGACAAACCGATGGTCTGGATTTCTGGATTCGAGATATCAATGGCAATGGCCGGCAATATCTGGAACAGCAATTTAAAGCGCTGGAAGCTCGGGCGGGCAACTATACAAGCTTTGAAAATCTGGGCAAGCGTTCTAATCCTGACAAAGCAGAACTACGTGTCAATATTGATCAGAAACAGGCCATGGCCAACGGCCTGACTCAATCGGCAATCAACAGTACTTTATCCAGTGCTTGGGGCGGCAGTTATATCAATGACTTTATTGATCGTGGTCGGATTAAACGGGTGATTATGCAGGGTGATGCTGAATTCCGCTCTAAGCCGGAAGATCTGGCACAGTGGCATGTACGAAATGACCAAAATCAGATGGTGCCTTTCAGTAACTTCTCGCAAGTGGGCTGGAGTGGTGGTCCTGAAGTGGTCAACCGCTTTATGGGGTATACCGCATTGCAAATGGAAGCCGATCGGGCCAAAGACAGCAGTTCCGGCCAGGCCATGCAAGATGTGGAAGCTTTAATTGCCGAGCAGGAAGGGGTGGATGTGGTCTGGAGCGGTCTTTCTTTCGAGGAAAAACAGTCCAATAATCAGGCGATCTGGCTGTATCTGATTTCAATTGGTTTTATTTTTCTTTGTCTGGCGGCTTTATATGAAAGCTGGAGCATTCCAACCGCCGTGATGTCAGCTATTCCACTCGGGATTGGCGGCAATATTATTTTCAGTTATCTGGCTGGTTTCCCGAATGATATCTATTTCCAGATTGCCTTGCTGACTACCATTGGTCTGTCCTGTAAGAATGCCATTCTGATTGTGGAATTTGCTTCATTAGCGCAGCAACAAGGTAAATCGGTAGTAGAAGCCGCACTAGAAGGTGCGTCTTTACGTCTACGTCCAATTTTGATGACTTCTTTGGCCTTTGGCGCAGGGATTTTACCGCTGGTCTTTGCTACAGGCGCTGGTGCGGTGAGTCGTCAGGAAATTGGCGTGAGTGTATTTGGTGGTGTCATTTTTGGAACATTGCTGGTGCTGATTTTTATTCCATTTATGTATGTTTTAATTCGTCGACTCATCATCAAAAAATCGCGTGCTTAAAATAAAGGAAAACTCTAGAGCTGAAAAATCCCCGTTTATACGGGGATTTTTTTATCGCCAAAACTCGTCCAATGACTGGTTGCGTTTTCAGCATGGTGTGAAAATTGCTATAAAAATCATCTATTCATACAAGAATGTGTCGTGAGAATGCATCTGATGGGGATTTTTATTCATGTTGTCACACTTTTTTATTTATCGACCTAAATTTGCAGCCGTCATCGCCATTATCATGATGGTATTAGGAATTTTTGCACTGCAAAAAATTCCGATTGAGCATATGCCGAATATGGATGCACCTGCGTTAGGGGTTTCTGCGGGGTATCGTGGTGCATCTGCGGAAACCGTTGAGCAATCGGTCACGCAAATTTTAGAACAAGCGGTGAAAGGCATTGAAGGTTTGGAAAGCTTTCAGTCCAACAGTAGCGTGGGACGTGCAAATCTGACACTGTCGTTTGAGCAAGGAGTAGATCTCGATCAGGCACTGTTGCAAGTGCAAAATGCGGTCAATGGTGTGCTAAGTCGATTGCCTGAAGAAACCCAGCAAAATGGAGTGGCTGTTTATAAACAAGGTTATGATCAATTTGCATTACTGAGTTTATATGATGAATCAGGGAAGGCGACACCTACAGAGCTTGCTGACTATTTAATGGTGCATGTTGAACCGCGTTTTTCCCGTATTGACGGGATGGGTGAGGTGGAGCTTTATGGCGCAGGCTATGCGATGCGCATTTGGCTCAATCCACATAAACTACGCCAATTTAATCTGATGCCGAGTGATATTCGCAATGCAGTCGAGGCACAAAATGCACCTCTTGTATCTGGTTCTATTGGTGGATTACCAACAGCACAAGATCAATACATGAATGCCAAGGTTAGTGCGGGATCACGTTTAAGTAGTATTCATGAATTTGAAAAAATTATTGTGAAAACAACAGATTCAGGTTCGGTCCTGTACTTGAAAGATGTCGCACGTGTTGAATTAGGGGCAGAAAGTTATAATCATTTAAATTATACCAACGGTCATTTATCCGCTGCATTATCGATTCAATTGGCACCACGGAGTAATGCCATTGCGGTTTCAGAGCAGATGCAAACGGTATTGAAAAATGCCCAAGCCAATTTGCCTGCACATTATCAATTGCGTATGACCATGGACAAAACCCCATTTATTACCAGTTCAATTGAACAAGTCGCGAAAACTCTGGTTGAAGCGATGGTACTGGTAGTCTTGGTGATGTTTATCTTCCTGCAAAACTGGCGCGCCACTATTATTCCTGCAGTCACGATTCCGATTGTAGTTTTAGCCACATTTGCGGTGCTGTATGTACTGGGAATGAGCTTAAACAGTTTTACCTTGTTTGCCCTGATTTTGGCGATTGGCCTGTTGGTCGATGATGCCATTGTGGTCGTGGAAAACATTGAACGTTTGATGCATGAAGAACATTTGGATGCTCAGGCGGCAGCTTTAAAGTCAATGAAGGAAATTAGCGGTGCATTGATCGGGATTACTCTGGTCTTAACTGCTGTATTTATTCCCATGGCATTTTTTGGCAGTATGACAGGGGTCATCTATCGTCAGTTTTCCATTACGTTGGTCGTGGCAATGCTACTTTCTTTATTGGTGGCACTTATCATCACCCCTACATTTGCAGCGCAACTGCTAAAGCGTCAACCACATCAACCAAAATGGGCACAGCGTTTTAATCGTGGCATGGATAAGCTCACCATGCATTACCAAAAGCTTTCTGCACGTAGCATGCAGTTTAAAATGACGATGTTGGCTGTATTTAGTATATGTGTTTTAGGCTTTGGCTGGCTTTATAAAACCTTGCCCGAAGGGCTGATGCCAACGGAAGATATGGGCTTTGTCATGGGTCAAATTGTGATGCCAGGCAATGCACCACGTTCTGAGATAGAAAAAGTCGGGCGTGAAGTCCAAGACTATTTAATGCAGCATGAATCTGAGCGCATCCAAAGCATTGGGATTTGGTATAGCGGAAACAATGTTGGGGTTGGGCCTTATCGTGGTCAGCTCTTTGTCGTATTAAAGGACTGGGCAGCGCGTAAAAATCCTGAAGATACCGTCTTTGCTATTGTAGATCGTGCACAAAAGCACTTTGCCAATCATGCCAATGCCCAGATTTTCTTTATGGCGCCTTCTATGTCTAGTAATGGACGTGTGGTCGACTTTTGGTTACAAGATTTAGATTCACGGGGCAGCGAGTTTTTACAGCAATCCTTCTCTGAGATTGAAACTCGTGCCAAAGCAAAATCATCGATTGAATATTTACAACTTGATGTACCCAAAGATAGTGCTGAGCTGAATATTAAACTGGATATAGAACGTTTACTCAAATATGCCGTACCTCAGCAAAGTTTTAACAGTACGTTGGCTGCGGCTTGGAGTGGTACCTATATCAATGACTTTATTGATCGTGGACAAATCAAACGAGTCATCATGCAAGGCGAAGCGGAGTTCCGTTCTAAACCTGAAGATTTGGCACATTGGCATGTCCGCAATAGCACAGGCGAAATGTTATCGTTTAATCAATTCACTACGCTAAATTGGCAAGGTGGACCGAATAGTATCAATCGTTATATGGGCTATAACGCCGTGCCTGTATATGCAGGTATTCCCAAAGATCAATTTTCGAGTCAAACCATGCAAGATGTCGAAGCTTTAGTTGATGAACAAGATGGAGTAAATTTGGCCTGGAGTGGAGCTGCCCTAGAAGAAAAACGCAGCAGTGGACAAGCTATTTTCTTGTATCTAATTTCGATTGCCTTTATTTTCTTATGTTTAACGGCACTCTATGAAAGCTGGACGATACCTGCTGTGGTGTTGACCGCGATTCCTCTGGGCGTGGGAGGAAGTATTCTGTTCTGTGTCTGGTTTGGTTTTGCGAACGATATTTACTTTCATATCGCCTTGCTGACGACTATCGGTCTGTCCTGTAAAAATGCAATTTTGATTGTAGAGTTTGCTGCACAAGCAGAGCGGGCAGGTCATACTCCGGTTCAGGCCGCGATAATGGCTGCGGGCTTACGCTTGCGTCCTATTGTCATGACTTCCATTGCATTTGCAGCGGGCGTACTGCCTTTGATGTTTGCCACCGGTGTCAGTGCAATCAGCCGGCAGGAGATTGGCAGTAGTGTTTTTGGTGGGGTGCTATTTGCCACTGTCCTGGTACTGCTGTTTATTCCCTTTATGTATGTATTGATCCGTGGTCTGATGGTTAAAAAAACGGTTTCTAAATCAGTGGTGATAGAGCATCCATCTTTAGAAAGTGAACAAGCCTGACTCAGGCAGGCTTTTTTCTGGCTAAATATCGAGGAATTGATTTATACAAAAAATATCGTCATATTGCAGCATGATCATTAAAATTATTCACATGAAAAATTAGGATACAGGGATCAGGACAAACATCTCTTGAATGCCAGACTTTTATAATGAGCTGCTTATGCCGACAATTTCAGAGAAAATCCAGCATATCCAACAACAATTACATTCTGAAAATCACGACATCGCTGTAGGCTTACTCAGTCAGCTGAATGTCGCCGATCAGGCGCGCATTTTAAGTCGTTTAGATGCTCGGCAACAGGCCCAAATTTTAAGGCAACTGAATGAATCAAGCTTGGTCTATGCCTTTATGCCCCTAGGGCAGCAGTTAAACGTGACAAAGTACTTATCCATTTCAGAACTTGTTCCCATTCTGGACGCAATGCCCTCTGATGATTTTGTCGATATTTATAAGCAGTTTTCGCCGCCGCTACAGCTGCAATTGATGAGCGCATTATCTGAAGAATCCCAGCAGACACTCAAAGATCTGGCCATCTATCCGGAAGGTACAGCGGGTGCCATGATGAGCTCAAGTTTTGTGACGCTCTCACCCGATTTAACCATGGATGAAGCGATACAGGCTTTACGTGTGGTGGCCGCCGGGCAGGAAACCCTGTATTTGATTTATATTGTCGATGCAGAAGAACGGCTGATCGGTGTGATTTCCTTAAGGCAGATCATACAGGCCTTACCTGAGCTGAGCATTGCCGAGGTGATGCAACGTGACGTCATTTCTGCTCAGGTAACAGATGATCAGGAAATTGTAGCTCGAGCCTTGGCCTATTATGATTTTATTGCTCTGCCTGTAGTTGATGCACAGCAAAAACTCTTAGGAATTGTTACTTATGACGATGCTATGGACATTGTCGAAGCCGAAACCACTGAAGATATTTTAAAGTCGGGTGCAGTGACACCGTTGACTGAATTGAGCCTTAAAACTGCCCCGATTTTGACCCTGTATCAGAAGCGGGTCTTTTGGCTGGTCATTCTGGTTTTTGGCAGTCTGCTCTCGGGAATCGGCATTGCACACTTTGAAGAGATCATTGCCGCACATATCGTGTTGGTATTTTTCTTGCCACTTTTGGTGGGCAGTGGCGGGAATGCCGGTTCGCAATCAGCCACCTTGATGGTGCGTGCCTTGGCCACAGGCGATGTCGAATTTAAGGATTGGTTTAATTTGCTCAGTCGCGAATCTCTGGTGGCGCTGTGCTTAGGCGGCACTATGGCGATTGCGGTATCCATTCTGGGTTATATTCGGGGAGATATTATGGTAGCTGTGGTGCTGGCCATCAGTATGCTCGGGATTGTGTTGACGGGCTGCCTGATCGGCATGAGTCTGCCTTTTATTTTAAATAAACTCAAACTTGATCCTGCCAGTGCTTCGGCGCCGTTAGTGACTTCTATCTGCGATGCTACCGGTGTGATTCTGTATTTATTCGTTGCTTCCAAATTATTGTTTTAATTCACAGATTGATACATCAGCCTAGAAAAAATACTTTATGCTCAAGAAAATCAGCATTATTTCTGGAATAACTTATGCCTGAGTCTGGACAAAAACCAAAATTAAGCCAACAAGAGGTGATACGTCTGGAACGTGATCTGGCCAAGTTTGCCAATATGATGGACTCCGTGGTGCGTATTCCGTTTACCAAGCAAGGGGTGGGGGCAGACGCAGCTTTGAGTACGATTCCGGTTGCTGGAGATATTGCCGGTTTTGTATTGACCTGTTATGCCATTCATAAGGCCAAACAGATCGGGGTTCCGAGTGCCAAACTTAATCCGGTGATGAAAATGGCGGCGATCGATGCGGTAGTAGGATTTATTCCGGTGGCAGGCACGGTCTTTGATATTTTTATTCGGCCCAGTCGCAAAGCGCTCGATGTCGTGCACCTGCATATTCGCGAGGAATATCAGATTAATAGCGATCGACATGTGCTGCATCCATTTTTGCATGAAAGTCTGGAACGCAAACAACAGCAATCAGCATTCTGGCGCAATCCCGTGGTGGCCTGGATCTGGATTCATATCCCCGATATTTTAGGTACTTTATTCCTGATTGTATTTGTCTTCGCGATCGGGTGGGGTGCTATGGCGCTGTATCAATGGTTCAGCCAATGATAGGTCAGCTAAAGAATAATTGAATCCAATAAAAAAAGCCTGCAATTGCAGGCTTTTTTTGAATCAAAAATAAAGTTTTACTTAAGCACAATCAAGTTGTTGCAATGCAGCGACACGTTGTTCGATGCTTGGATGCGTCTGGAACAATGCAGCAAGGCTAAAGCCTTCTTCTTTACCCGCAGAAATCGCAAATGCTTTCATTTCTTTCGGCATGGCATCTGGCATTTCAGATTCTGCCTGTAAGCGCAGTAATGCTGAAATCATGGCTTGTTTACCTGCCAGACGTGCACCTGCTTCATCAGCACGGTATTCACGGTGACGAGAGAACCACATCACAATCGACGATGCCAAGATACCGAACACGATATCCAGCACAATAGTAATCACGAAATAGGCAATACCCGGGGCTTCACCTTCTTCACGACCAAAGACATTGCGGTCAATAAAATCACCTGCGACACGTGCGAAGAACATCACGAAGGCGTTCACAACACCTTGGATCAGTGCCAGAGTGACCATGTCACCATTGGCGACATGACCAATCTCATGCGCCAATACTGCACGAAGTTCGTCTTTGTTCATACGCTCAAGCAAGCCAGTTGATACCGCAACGAGAGCATCATTTTTGTTCCAGCCGGTGGCAAAGGCATTCGACTGGTAAGAGGGGAAAATACCCACTTCCGGCATTTTAATGCCTGCACGCTGAGAAAGTTGTGCAACTTCTTGGAGCAACCAGGCTTCAGCTTGGTTACGAGGTGCATTCGGGTCAATCAGTTCAGTACCCGTGGTCTTTTTCGCCATCCATTTAGACATGAACAGGGAAATCATTGAGCCGACCATACCGAACACAAAACAGATGACCAACAGGTTGCCTAGATTCAAGCCACCTGCGCCATGGTAACTACCGACACCGAAGAGTGACAAGATAATGCCAGCTACAACCAGTACCGCGAGGTTGGTTAGCAAGAACAAACCAATCCGCATCATTGAGAAATCCTCTTATTACAGAAAAATAATCTGATTATTAAATGTAAATCATTGAAATCAATATGCGGTGAAATCGAGAAGAATTCAAGGAAAAAATAGCATTTGGCTACAAAAAACACAGGATATTTTTTGTGCAAATTGAAACATAGGTCTTTAAAAACAAAGCTGTTTAGGAGTTATTCACTTAAATATATTTTTGCAGATGCTGAAGCATTCGCGGTGGCATATGAGCCTGCCGGTGCATCGGTGAAACTGCCATCCGCTTGAGCAATGATCTGACGCTGATACTTGGCAGCCTGAATATTGGAAGCTGTGGTGGTTTCAATCGAATAATTGTCAGAACTGGCAATCACACGGCCAGTACCAGAAGATGCTGTATAGGTAGAACTAGTATTGCCAATTCCCTGAGCATATAAGTTCTGATAACGGCTGCTGACACGACGGACATAGTCCTGAGTTTCACGAAACGGTGGCACACCCTTATATTTGGCAACATTACCTTCACCGGCATTATAGCCTGCCAGTGCCAAGGTGGTGTTGCCATTAAAACGTTTCAATAACCAGGCCAGATATTTGGCACCTGCCATAATATTCTGCTGCGGGTCATAAGCGTTGCTGACATTAAAACGACGGGCAGTCGCCGGCATGAGTTGCATTAAGCCCTGTGCACCGACTGGAGAGCGTGCCTGTACATTAAAACCGGATTCGGTATGCATCACAGCTTTAATCAAGCCTTCAGACACGCCATAGGTTTGTGCTGCCTGACGGATGATCGAGTCATAGGCATTTTTATTTTTACTATAGCTAGGTAACACGGAAGCTTCACTCGAGCCCCAGTTACTATAACTATGAATATTGCTGTCGGGATAATAAGTTTTCTTTTCTACCTGCAGGTGATTATAGCGACTTTTCTTATTGGTCAATAAAGTACTGCCATTACTGTCGCGTAATTGATAGATCGTTTGACCAGCATAAGCAAAATGACAACAGCTTGCCAATAGCAAACCACTGATCCCATAACGCCCCAAAACATGCACATTTATTTTCATTGTTTATATTAAGTAAACACAAGCGAGAAAAATTTAATAAAGAGTTTAACAAAAAATTACGGAATGAAAAGACTTGTGCGCTGCATTTATAAACGAGTTTGTAAATGCAAGTCATTTTTTACATTTTAGCAGTAGAAAAAAAAATATGATTTAATTTAAAACCTTAGGCTTGACAGGGTTAAATAATTGATTTTTATAAATAATTAAATTGATCAAAAAATGATCAATTTAAAGAAAAGCCTTATCTTTTGAGCCGGACAAGTTGTCAAGTCTGTTTCAATCCACAAAGTTATCCACAGCTTTTGTGGACAACTGTGGAAAAGTTCAAAAGATAAGCATCTTGACTAAAAAATGAACGCAATCGTTCAATATATCAATCTAAATAAAACATGAAAATGAAACTAATAAGACATTTTCATGAAAATAAATTCTTTTGATGCGATAGCGGTCCGAATCGGCTAAAATTGCGCGGTATTTTTTTTATGGGTTAATCTCGTCTATGTACTCGCCAGTTGAGTCCGAACAAGGATTTAATTTCAAACCTGAACTGCCAACAAGCTCAGCCTACTACCGTTTGTTGAAGAAGCTTCGCCGCCAGGTCGGACATGCCATTCGTGACTTCAAGATGATTGAAGAAGGCGATAAGGTCATGGTGTGTATTTCTGGTGGTAAAGACAGTTATACCCTGTTGGATATCCTGCTACAGTTCAAGCGCATCGCACCGATCAATTTCGATGTAGTGGCTGTGAATCTGGACCAGAAACAGCCAGGCTTCCCGGAAGATGTATTACCTCGTTATTTAGAAGAAAATAACATTCCGTATTACATTTTGGAAAAAGACACCTACAGCATCACCAAAAAGTTGACGCCTGAAGGTAAAACCTACTGTGCAGTCTGTTCGCGTTTGCGTCGTGGTTCTTTATACGGTTTTGCGCAGGAAATTGGCGCGACCAAAGTTGCTTTAGGCCATCATCGTGATGATATCTTGGCGACTTTCTTCCTGAACCTGTTCCATGGCGGCAGCTTGAAAGCTATGCCACCAAAACTGTTGTCTTCAGACAAAAAGAACATTCTGATTCGCCCACTGGCCTATGTGGAAGAAAAAGACATCATCAAATATGCAGAAATGCGTCAATTTCCAATTATTCCATGTAATTTATGTGGCTCTCAGGACAACCTGCAGCGCGCAATTATCAATGACATGTTACGTGATTGGGATAAAGCACATCCAAAACGTCTGCACAGCATTTTTGGCGCATTGCAAAATGTTTCGCCATCGCAGCTGGTCGATCGTGAATTATTTGATTTTGAAGTGCTGGACAGTCAGCGTGAATTCGACTTCAAAGGCGGTGATTCAACTGAAGAAGCTGTGGAAGGCGAGAACCGTCGGATCAATATGGTCAATCTGGGCTTTGCTGCAGACTAATTTTAGAACGTGTAGACATCAGCCCGCGGGTTGATGTCTGCTTATAAACATAAATAAAAATAGAACTACAAAAATTGAACGGCGCGTACAAAATTCGTTAGCCTTTGCGCTAATGATCATGATATAACAAAGCACAAGCATAATAGCTTCAACATGATGTCGTCTGGATAGTCGACACAAATGAACAAATAATTTGAGGAAAGATCATGCCTGCTTTTTTAACTGATGATTGGTTTTCAACTGTAGAAACTCTAACTGCGCAAGCTGGCGATTTGAATTTGCCACCAGCTTTGGCGAACCTTGCGATTAATTTGGTTGTAGCGGACACTACAGGTAATACTGAACTATCTTTAGATGGTGGGGCAATCAAAAAAGGTTTGTCTTCAAATGCCAAAACTACGCTGAATATGGATGGCGAAACTCTACGTAAAGTTTTCCTAGAGTTTGATATGGCTGCTGCGATGCAGGCATTTATGACAGGTAAAATCAAAGTACAGGGTGATATGTCACAATTGATGGCACTTCAGACTGCAAAACCAAGTCAGGAACAAAAAGATTTGTTCAAGAAAGTACTTGAAAATACCACGGCTTAATTCTACTAAGACATTAGCCTGAATAAAGACGAAAAAAGCTTACCCTGAGGTAAGCTTTTTTTATGTCATTTTGATTAATGCTAAGGTTTTAGCTTAGATATTCACCAATTGTGGTGTGGTCTTGATATGTTCCAAATAAGCACGAATGCGGGTCACATATTGTACCGCTTGACGGTAGCGACCATTATTGGCTTTATTCTGATCCAGATAGGCATATAAGTTCACCCAGTTATTCGGGTTCTTGCCTTGCGACTGAATGCGCTTTTGCAACTGATTCACTGCACCTGGGCCCATATTATAAGCTACCAGTGCAAACCAGTTCCGATCTGGAAAAGGAATATGATCATAGCGACTAAGCATTTGATCATAATACTTGGCACCACCCTGAATGCTTTGAGCAGGATCGGTACGGTTACTCACGCCCATGGCTTTTGCTGTACTGTTGGTCAGCATCATCAAACCACGCACACCCGTCGGAGAAACTGAATTCGGTTTCAGATAAGATTCCTGATAACCAATGGCCGCCAGTAAATGCCAATCCAGGTCATACTGCTGCGCTGTCTGTTTAAAACTCGCTTCATAGATCGGCAGACGGTTGTTCAAATCACGTTGAATGGTGGTCCAAGATTCCTCTTTCACGACATTCTGATTATAAAATGAAGCAAGCTGCTTAATGGCACCACTTTGTTTGCCTTTGCAGACAAAAGCACTGGCCGTCTGGCTCAAAGGATCTGTAGCAGATTTAAACACCAGATTTAAATTGGTATTCAAGCCATTACTCGACAGAATTGATTCATCGCCACAAGTGGCCGAGAACGACGTCAAACGCTTGTTTTCAATGGTGCGTATATCAGTAGTCGTCATAGCCAGATTGGCTTTACCCTGAGCAACCCACTGTAGGGCAGTCTGATTATCAGGAACGATTTTAAAATCGAGTTTTACATTCAGATTGTTAGCATAGTTACGAACCAGATCATAACCGAAGCCATGCAGATGTTGTCCATCCTGGAATACGGTAGTCGGATTTTCAACCGCAACCACGGTCAACTTATTGCTATTGACCACATGATCAAACTGAAGTGTGGTCTTACTTGCATTGATACTGTGTAGGGGAATAAATGCAGTGCTCAGTACAAGTGCTTTCAAAGGGAGAGAAGAAATTACAGATCTTAGGCAAAGCCTCGACCCAGTGGATGAACTACTGTGCATGTTGTCTCCGCTACAAGTAATTTATGCCCTAAAAATCACAGCCAACAAAGCCAGAAATTTTAACAGTTTGATAAATTCAATAAGGGTTGGGCAGTCATGACGTCATTCAAAATGACAAGAGATTTAAAGATAATTATGTAGAAAAACTACATAGATTAAAAAGTAAGCATTTCCGGAAGTTGGTGGCATATTAATGATCTGAAAAACGATTGTCAAATTTTGTACACAAATTATTTTTAAAAATAATTTTAAGATATTGAAATATAAAGTTAATTTTTTTGGAATTTTACCATTGTGTTAAAGTGGTAAATAAAATAAGCTGTTTGTAAGTTAAAACACTGAAAATTTGATCAGCAAGACGTATGAAATCCAACTTAATCACTCGTGCTGGACACGATAAATTGGTGGCAGAACTTAAGAATCTCTGGCATGAAGAACGTCCTGAAATTACCAAAAAAGTGAACTGGGCAGCCAGTCTCGGCGACCGTTCTGAAAACGCAGACTACCAATATAACAAGCAAATTTTGCGTAAAATTGATCGACGGGTCAGGTATCTCGGCAAGCGCCTCGAAGAACTGAAAATCATCGATTTTTCCCCGGAGCAGGAAGGAAAAGTTTATTTTGGTGCCTGGGTGGACATTGAAAATGAAGAAGGTGAACAAAAAACTTTACGCATTGTCGGTGTAGATGAAATTTATGATCATCATCCGCAGCATATATCGATCAGTTCACCGATGGCACGCGCATTATTAGGCAAGCAGGTCGATGAGGAGGCCGAGGTATTGACCCCCTCCGGCAAGAAACTCTGGTTCATCAATTCAATTCGTTATGAAAAGCCAGAAAATTCAGCAGATTAATGGAATTGATTTTATTTTGTGCAGTTGATGCAGTGAAAGCATAAAAATATTTGCCAAGCGTGATTTTTGTTTATATCATGTCGGCCATGGAAGCGTGGCAGAGCGGTTTAATGCACCGGTCTTGAAAACCGACGAGGGTGTGAGTCCTCCGTGAGTTCGAATCTCACCGCTTCCGCCAAATTTTAAAAACCCAGTCAATTTGACTGGGTTTTTTTATGTCTCAATATTTTTTCAGTTGTTGATCTACTTGATGCTGAATGTGATTATTTCTCTCATCATTCTCTACTGAGTTAAATTCAACTCAAGATCATTGCAATACTAAAATCTTTGAATGAAAATGCCCAGGTTGGCTTTGATTTCGGATGATTTTTAGCTGAATAAGCTGCTTTTTATAGAAGTTTCGCTAAATTTTATTGCCAAAAATCTAATTTATTTATATGATGGCGGCCAAGGAAGCGTGGCAGAGCGGTTTAATGCACCGGTCTTGAAAACCGACGAGGGTGTGAGTCCTCCGTGAGTTCGAATCTCACCGCTTCCGCCAAATTTTAAAAACCCCAGTCGAAAGATTGGGGTTTTTCTTTTTAGGCTGCAGATATTGAATACTCAATTCCTCAGTCCTGAACTTAATTCATAAAATCTTGAAAAATGGACGTATCGGCCAAATATAGAGTCAGAGGCGTCAACGCGCTATCATACGTCCAAGCATCATATGGATCTCATTATGAAAATTGTCGCAGATGAAAATCTGGCATTTACCGATTATTTCTTTTCCGAATTTGGTGATATTCAACATCGTGCAGGGCGAACCTTAAGCGCAGATGATGTCAAAGATGCCGATAGCCTGTTGGTACGTTCAGTGACTCAGGTCAATGAAGTACTGCTACAGAATAGTTCGATTAAATTTGTGGGTAGTGCCACCATTGGCACAGATCATTTGGATATTGCTGCATTAGAACAGCATGGGATTCAATGGAGTAATGCAGCCGGCTGTAATGCGCAAGCAGTGGCTGAATATGTGATTACCGCGTTATTGCAGGTGCGTCCTGAATTACTCGATGCCAATGCGACATTTACCTTGGGTATTGTCGGTTTGGGTAATGTTGGAATCCGATTGGCCTACATGGCGAAGCTCTTGGGCTGGCGCGTGATTGGCTATGATCCTTTGGTGCAAAGAGAGCAGGTTGATCAAGTTGAATTTCATGAATTATTGCAGCAGGCGGAGGCAATTTCGATTCATGTCCCTTTAACTAAAACTGGTGCATATCCAACCTATTATTTATTTAATGCTGCTTCGCTGGCGCACATGCGGTCTGATGCAATCCTGATTAATTCAGCACGTGGGCCAGTCATTGAGGAAGCCGCACTGATCCAGGATATACAGGCGACACATCGAACCGTGATTTTGGATGTCTTTGAACACGAACCGCTAATTTCAGCAGAACTTCTGGATCTGGTAACTTTGGTCACCCCGCATATTGCCGGCTATAGTCTGGAAGGCAAGGCACGTGGTACCCAGATGATTTACGAAGCTTTTTGTCACATTTTTGGTTTTGCAGCCAATAAACAGTTTGAATCTCAGCTGCCTGTCTGTGAGCAGTTTTTTCAGGGGCAGGATTTAAAAATGGCTTTGCAACAGCATTTATCCCAAATTTATGACATTGCTCGTGATGATGCCAATCTACGTGCCTGTCTCAAAGAAGGTAAAGTCGATCAGCAGGCATTTGATCATTTACGTAAAACCTACCCACTACGTCGTGAGTGGGCAGCACACGGTGGGCCGAAGGCATGACAATGACGTATCAACCCACTTGTGACCTTCAAGCCATGCACGCGCGGGCGAATTTATATCGTCAAATCCGTCAGTTTTTTGCTGAGCGCGATGTATTAGAAGTCGAAACACCGATTTTGTCTCAAGCCGGTGTGACTGATGTGCATTTAGCCTCGGTACAGGCCCAGCGCCATGTGCTGGGTAAAGCGCATACACATTATTTGCAGACCTCACCCGAATTTGCCATGAAACGCTTATTGGCCAGTGGCTCTGGACCCATTTATCAAATCTGTAAAGTCTTCCGTGATGATGAACATGGGCGTAAGCACAATAGCGAATTCACCATGCTGGAATGGTATCGTCCGGGATTTAGTTTAAAAGATTTGATGTTTGAAGTATCTGATCTGTTGAATGTGACCTTGAAAGCACGTTTTGGCGAAATACGTCCGACCATTTTGAGTTATAAGCACGCGTTCATGGATCGTCTGGATCTCAATCCGCTTCAGGCAACTTTACAGGAATTGAAAGATTGCTGCCGCCGCGTTGGTCTTAATCTGGATCTGGGAAATGACCGTCTTGGCTATATCGACCTGTTATTTTCACATATGGTTGAACCGAGTCTGGGGTTTGATACCGCAGTATTGCTGACCGATTTCCCCCCTGAAATGGCTTCTTTGGCCAAAACCCGAATCGATGAAGAGGGTGAACTGGTCGCCGCACGTTTTGAGCTGTATATCGAAGGTTTAGAATTGGCCAATGCTTATGATGAACTGATTGATGCTGACGTATTACGTTCGCGCTTTGAGGCAGATAATGCTGAACGAGCCAAACTTAGCTTGCATGTCATGCCCATCGATGAATATTTACTGGCGGCTTTACCGAAGATGCCGGAATGTTCAGGGATTGCCTTGGGAATTGACCGTTTATTGATGATTGCAACTAATCAAATGAAACTGGAAAAGGTGATTACTTTTCCGGCAGATATTTCCTGATCCAGCGAATTAGATAGTTTTAATTCCTTTTTTGATAAAGAGAAATTAAGCTATAAAAAAAGCACCCGAAGGTGCTTTTTTTATTATTCAATTGTTGCGGTTTGTTGTGCTTTAAGCTCACCAAGTGCCTGAATCCGTCGTTCAATCAGCATTTCGCCAATATCCGGTCCCTGAATATCGGCAGGCAGGTCTTGTGCCTTGATGGCACGTACGGTCTGCATTGCATCAAGGACGTATTGGGCTTGTGGATAAGCACGATCTTCCAGACCTAGACGGCCACGTGAATCACATTCACACGCCTGAACAAAAGCTTCGACACGTTCAGGGCGACGTAACACATCCAGACGTTGCAATAATCGCCATAAGGTTCCCGGCTTAAGATTGAAGGCCTGATGGCATTTCAGATGCTCTTTGCACACAGCCAAAGCCAGCTGCTTGGTATACGTCGGCACTTTTAAACGGTCACACAGGTCATTCACTGGCTTGATGCCTCGCTCTTCATGCATGATATGTCGCGGTAATTCTTCAAGCGGCGTCAAAGCTTTTCCTAAGTCATGCACTAAAACGGCAAAACGTACATCCAGACTATAATTTTGACGACACGCCTGCTGCAAGGACATCATGGTATGAATGCCACAGTCAATTTCCGGATGATATTCAGGGCGCTGTGGAATGCCATATAAGGCGTCAATCTCAGGGAAGAGTACCTTTAAAGCACCACATTGACGTAATACTTCAAAATACACATCAGCATGACGTTCGGATAAAGCACGGGAAGTCTCTTTCCAGACGCGTTCTGGTGTCAATGCATTTAATTCACCGGTTTCAGTCAAGCGTTGCATTAATGCCATGGTTTCATCGGCAATCACAAAGCCTGCACTGGTATAACGGGCAGCAAAACGGGCAATGCGTAGCACGCGTAATGGATCTTCCACAAATGCATCGGAAACATGACGTAGAATCCGGTTTTCCAGATCCTGTTGACCACCATAAGGATCATAAACCTGGCCGGCATCATCCATGGCCATGGCATTAATGGTCAGATCGCGACGAATCAGATCCTGCTCCAGGGTAACGCTGACATCGGTATGAAACTCAAAACCATGATAACCAGAACCAGATTTACGTTCGGTACGCGCCAGTGCATATTCTTCTTTTGTTTGGGGATGTAGAAAAACAGGGAAATCTTTGCCTACGGGCTGATAGCCTAAGTCAAGCATTTGCGCGGGAGTTGCACCAACGACCACATAATCTTTTTCGTGATAGGGGTGTCCGAGCAAATGATCTCGAACTGCGCCCCCTACTAAATAAACTTGCATGAAAAAACCTCTATTCTTACAAGCATCATGCTACAGAATAGAGGTTTTCTCAAGTTAAGAAACGAGGCTGATGCGTCGTTATCTTGTCATCGGCTTAAAGTGCATCTTGTTCCGCTTGCTGGATCTCTGCAACAGTCAGTGCAGTCATGTTGATTACACGGCGCGTGGTCGCAGTCGGCGTCAAGATATGTACGGGTTTCGCCGCACCTAGAAGAATTGGACCAATGGTTACATTGTTGCCTGAAGTTGCTTTTAACAGGTTAAACGAGATATTGGCTGCATCCAGATTCGGCATGATCAGCAAGTTTGCAGAGCCTTTGAAACGTGAATTCGGGAATGCAAACTGACGAATGTTTTCATCCAGTGCAGCATCACCGTGCATTTCACCCTCAACTTCCAGCTCAGGCGCGATTTCAGACAGAATGTCATACACCTTACGCATTTTTTGCGCGCTGGCATCATGCTGGTCTGAACCAAAACTTGAGTGAGACAGCAGGGCAATACGTGGTGTCATACCAAAACGGCGAACTTCTTCAGCAGCCAGAATGGTCATTTCAGCCAGCTGTTCAGCCGTTGGATTAGTATTGACATACGTATCGGCAATGAACAGGTTACGGTCTTCAAGCATCAAGGCATTCAAGGTAAAGAAAGTGTTATGACCATCTTTCTTGCCAATGATGTTGCTGACGAAGTCCAGGTGAATGTCGTAGCTTGAATACGTACCACACAGCATACCGTCTGCCATACCATGTTTCACAAGCATCGCTGCGATCAGGGTCGAGCGACGACGTGCTTCACGCTGTGCATATTCAGGCGTTACACCCTTACGCTGCATGATGTTGTAGTAATCATCTGCAAACATTTCATAGTTCGGGTTCTTTTCCTGATCGACGATAGTGATATTCACACCATCTTCAAGACGCAGACCCAATTTTTTGATGTTGGCTTCAATGACAGCTGGACGGCCTACCAGAATCGGAATTGCCAAACCGTCATCTACCGCGATTTGAACTGCGCGAAGTACACGCAGGTCTTCACCTTCTGCATAAGCAATACGTTTAGGATCAGATTTAGCCTGTTCAAAGATTGGTTTCATCATGAATGCAGAGTTGTAGACAAACTCAGACAAACGTTGACGATAATGCGAGAAATCCGTGATTGGACGTGTTGCCACGCCAGAATCCATTGCTGCTTGTGCAACAGCAGGTGCGATTTCTAGAATCAAACGTTGATCCAGTGGGCCCGGAATCAGGTATTCACGGCCAAATGATGCCGATTTTTCACCATAAGTCGCCGCATCAGCTTCAACGTGTGCCATACGCGCGATCGCGTGGACACAGGCAATTTTCATTTCTTCGTTAATGGTGGTTGCGCCAACGTCCAGCGCACCACGGAAGATGTACGGGAAGCACAGTGCGTTATTCACCTGGTTCGGATAGTCAGAACGACCAGTCGCCATGATCACGTCATCACGGACTTCATGTGCATGTTCAGGCAGAATTTCTGGATCCGGATTCGCCAAGGCAAAGATGATCGGATCTTCAGCCATGACCTTGACCATTTCTTTGGTCAAAATACCTGCAGCAGAAAGACCGAGGAACATGTCTGCGCCTGCAATCACGTCACCAAGCTGAGTAGCTTCGATGTCTTGTACATAGGCTTTCTTAGATTCATCCAAGCCTTCGCGATGTGTAGTCAGCAGACCGCGTGAATCGGCAACGATGATATTCTCTTTTTTAGCACCCAGAGCACAAAGCAGATTCAAACAAGACAGTGCAGCAGCACCCGCGCCTGAAGCTACGATCTTGATGTCTTCAATTTTTTTGCCGTTGATTTGCAATGCGTTGAGGAGCGCTGAGCCGACAATAATCGAAGTACCGTGCTGATCATCATGGAATACCGGAATATTCATGCGTTCACGCAATTTTTGCTCAATATAGAAACACTCTGGCGCCTTGATATCTTCAAGGTTAATCCCGCCGAAAGTCGGTTCTAATGCAGCGACAATATCCACAATTTTGTCTGGATCATTTTCAGCAATTTCGATATCGAATACATCAACGCCAGCAAATTTTTTGAATAATACGCCTTTACCTTCCATCACCGGTTTAGAAGCTAAAGGACCAATATTACCTAGGCCAAGCACGGCAGTACCATTGGTCACGACAGCAACCAGGTTACCACGTGCCGTATACAATGCAGCAGTTGAAGGATCGCGTTCAATCTCAAGACATGGTGCAGCTACGCCAGGCGAGTAAGCAAGGGCCAAGTCACGTTGGTTGACCAATTGTTTGCTTGGTGTAACGCTGATTTTTCCCGGGGTAGGAAACTCGTGATAGTAAAGGGCCTGTTGCTTTAAAGATTGTTCGTCCATCAGTCTCTCGATCGTTGTAAAGATTACCCGGTCAGCGGGCAAAGAATTTATTTATGTTCCTGAATATACCATTTGTTAGCCAGTTCGGACAGACAAAGACGGCCGTTTTTCCAACAAACTTATTGTGGTGGGGTATGGACTTAGACTTGGGATATATAAGTCTGATGCGTCTTGTCTCGCACTAAATAAGCGGTTGCATCCTGCTCAGGAAGCGGTTTGGAAAATAAGTAACCTTGGGCAATATCACAGTCTAAATCACGTAGATATTCTAGCTGCTCTTCAGTCTCGATGCCTTCCGCGACCACGGTCATGCCCATGGCTTTACCCATGGCCACCATAGCACTGACAATGGCTGCCTGTTTGTTTTCCCCAATCTTGCAAACAAAACTGCGATCAATTTTCAGGGTATCAATAGGAAAATCAGCAAGATAGGACAGAGAGGAGTAACCTGTACCAAAATCATCTAGGGCAATATGAATATGTCGCTGTTTGATTTCATTCAACAGGTTTTTGACCGCTTCCGAATTTTCGATTAAAGAAGATTCGGTAATTTCCAGTTCCAGACTGGCGCCAGAAATCTGGTTATCTGCAATGGCTTGGTCCAGATCATCGAGCAATTGACCACGACGCAATTGCTGCGCCACGATATTGACTGATATACAAATATGATTAAAACCCAGATCATTCCATTGGCGAATCTGTTTAGCGGCTTGCTGGATCACCAGACGACCAATGTCTGAAATCAGGCTGGTCTGTTCCGCTAACGGGATAAACAGCCCGGGTGTAATAATGCCTTTTTCTGGATGATTCCAGCGAATCAGCGCTTCAAAGCCATAAATGCTTTGATCGCTGAAATTGATTTTTGGCTGATAATACACAACCAGTTCATTATTCTGGATCGCTTTACGCAAATCCCGTTCCAGGAAAACCCCTTTATTTTGTAAAGCATTATTTTCACTGGAATAAAAATGAATGGTGTTGCCACCGAGATTTTTGGCTTCGTTCAATGCCTGTTCGGCGCAATTATTTAAATAATCCAGCTGACGACCATGATCAGGATAGAATGCCACGCCCATGGACAGGGTAATCACATGATCTTGACCGTAAATATTAAATGGTCTGCTAAAGGCCTGGGCAATGCGTTCACAATGGTGCTGAACTGAAGGGCGAATATGCGAAATTTCATAGAGAATCGCAAAATCATCGCCATTCAGATGTGCCACAAATAGCGCTTCTGCATTGGTCATGCGCAGCCGCTGCGCCACCTGACGTAAAAGTTCATCACCGCCGTTATTGGACAGATATTCATTCAATGGGCGGAAACGGTCGATGTTAAGTCGAATCACAGCCATCTCTTTAATCGAGTCTTTTTGCGAAACCAGATATTGATGCAACTGATAATTATAATAGAAGCGGTTCGGTAAATCGGTCAGCGTGTCATAATTTTCCAGATAGGACAGGCGCTGTTCCTGTAATTTACGTTCAGTCAGATCTGATACGATGCCAATATAATGGGTAATCCGGCCTTCATCATCAGTCACGGCATTAATATGCAGCCATAAGGTCGACTCTTTGCCAGACAGAAATTTGGCATAGACCTCTCCATCATAAGAGCCAATCTTTTGAATCTGTTTGACAATATTGGCCTGAAAAGCACGTTGCTGGGATTTATTTTGCACTGCAATATCAAATAAGGATTTACCGATAATCTCGTCACGCTCAAAACCGCTCAGGTATTCGTAATGAGGATTCACATCAATATAATCCAAATCAGGATTCAGAATGAAAATGCCTTCCGCAGCCTGTTCCAGTACACTGGCCACCAGCTTTAAACGTTCCTGAGACAGACGTTCCTGCTGGATATCACGCCGGATACCGACCATGCGCAAGGGTTTTTTATTTTTAGGATCACGACTGATCACCCGGCCGATATCATGCACCCAACTCCAGCCACCTTCACTGAGCTTGATCCGGTAAGTGGCATCATAGCGGTCAATCTGGCCACGCAGATGCTGCTTCATATTGCGCTTAAAATAGTCCAGATCTTCAGGGTGGATCAAATGCTCTAATTGCAGATGATGATCTTTGGAGTCACGCAGAATCTTTTCGTCTTTATGATTGGTTAGGGTGATGCTGCGCTCTTGAATATTCCAGTCCCATGGGCGAATACCGGCAATTTCATGTGCAAGTTCCAGATTCTGCTGCTGATTCTTCAGGTCATGATTGATCTGTTCAATATCATAAGTACGTTCCCGTACTTTTTGTTCCAGCAATTGATTGTTGAGCTGTAATTGCAGTTCGATGTCTTTGGATTTATTGACTTCAGCTTTGAGCTGTTGACACAGTTCGTCGGTCCAACCGACTTGCTGCTCGGCATTTTTCACCAGAATATCATTTTCTGCATAGAGGCGTGAGGTGCGGCGATGAATGCGGTAGCTACTAGTCGCACACAGCAGAATCACAATCATGGCGAAATTTAAGGCTAGTGCAAAGAAGGGGTTGGAATGACCGACCTGATAAATTTGTGACAGTAAAAAGGGCAGTAATGAGGGTAAAAATGCCAGACAGAAATAACTGAGTTTTTGGGTTAAATAGGTTAAACCAAAGGTTTGAGTGACGATCAACAACAAGGCGGACAAGGTCAGCGCTTCAATATCGTCAAAGGCCGGGTTGGCTTGAGGCAAATAATAGTAAATGGTAAAAATACCAGATGCGATGCTGAGGCCTACAGCCAGACTCTGAATCTGTAACCAGCGGTGCGCGCTTTTCTGGTTATATTGCTCAGGTTTAAAATACAGTGTAGTGACCAGCCAGCATATACTGACCAGAAACTCTGTCAGAATGAACCAGGTATTAAAATAAGTATTAGAAGGATTATATTGAATGTGATAAATACAAAAAATATAAAAGCAGATCACCATGATGCTGATTAAGAAATAGCGACTATGGCGCAGCGTGTTTGCAATCTGCGCATCATGTAAATGTTGCTGAATATAGTCGTTCTGATTATCAACCATGTAATTCAATGCCTGTATTCATCCTAAACGGTTTTCGTCCTTGTACATTGTTGTTATAAAAACCCCAGGAAATGTGTGAAATCAATTAATAAGTATTTATTATTCTTTAGTCGAGATTAGTTGTCTTAAAAATAAAAATCAACAAAATTAAAGACAAATTTTTACTCATCTGATGAACTAAAGCACATAATTTAAAATTGACAGGGCAACCACAGGGGCTGTTTCGGTACGCAGTACACGTTCGCCTATACACCAGTTCAGAAAACCTTTCTGGTTTGCGGCATTAATTTCTGCCTCACTCAGACCACCTTCGGGACCAATCAACAGGGCAAGATCCAAGGTCGCTTCTGACAGTACATCGGCTTCATCTTTATTCGGTGCCAAAACCAGTTTGGTGTTGGGTAGCTCTGTATCCAGCCATTTTTCAAGTGACATGGGCGCTAAAATCTTGGGAACGATATTCAGCCCAGACTGTTCACAAGCGGCAATCGCAACACCTTGCCAGTGATCCAGTTTCTTCTGGTCACGATCATACTTCAAGCGCATTTCACAGCGATCTGAAGTCAGTAGCTGAATTTCGGAGACACCCAGTTCGACCGCTTTCTGAATCGCATAATCCATGCGGTCGCCTTTACTCATTACCTGACCGAGCAAGGCCTGAAACTTGGGTGTACGATTGGCAGGATTAAATGCCTTGACCGAAACGGTGGCTGATTTTTTGGCAACCTCAGTCAGGGTTACCTCATACTCGCCACCCTGTCCATTGAACAATGTCGCGCTTTCACCCACTTGAGCACGTAATACCTTGGCCCAATGATGAAAAACGGTTTCCGTTAACTCAACCGTAGTATCAACATTTAAGTCTGCTTCAATAAAAAAACGTGGCATGTCGGAATTACTCTCAGGTGGAACAAAACAAGACTGCATTGCTCTTTACACCCTTTTTATGTTTCTCCTTAAGGGAGAAAAAGGGTCAGATCAATGCAGCCTGAAAACTTATGCGAGACCTAGGTCTTTTACAAGTTGATGTGTCGGATCAGTGGTGTTCATGGTGTAGAAATGCAGACTTGGTGCACCACCTGCAAGCAGGCGCTCACAGAATTTAACCACAACTTCATGACCAAAGGCTTTAATGCTGGCACTATCATCCCCATAGGTGGCCAGTTGCTTGCGAATCCAGCGTGGAATTTCAGCACCGGTACCATCAGCAAAACGAATCAGGTTGCTGGCATTGGTAATCGGCATGATCCCTGGTGCAACAGGAATATCAATGCCTGCTTTCTGGATGCGATCTACAAAGTAGAAATAGGCATCTGGATTGAAGAAGAACTGGGTTAAAGCGGCATTGGCACCCGCCTGAACTTTTTCAACAAAGTGCTGAATATCTTTGTCAAAGCTTTCGGCTTGAGGATGCATTTCCGGATAAGCTGCCACTTCAATCTTGAAGTGATCACCTGAATGTTCACGGATAAAGCGAACCAGATCTTGTGCATAAGGTAATTCACCCAAACCGACCTGACCTGAAGGTAAGTCACCACGCAGGGCAACAATACGGTCAATGCCCTGGGATTTGTACAGGTCTAGAAGTTCAGCAATACGCGCTTTGTCATCGCCAATACAAGACAGGTGAGGGGCAACAGGTGCGCCTTTGCCATTAAAGTCATTGATGGTAGACAAGGTGCGTTCACGAGTCGAACCACCGGCACCATAGGTTACAGAGAAGAATTCTGGGTTGAGCAATTGTAGTTCTTGATGAACGACTTTGAGTTTTTCCGCACCGACATCGGTTTTGGTCGGGAAGAATTCAAATGAAATTGGAATATGCTTAGACATGTTGAAATCCTTTTTACTTATCACCCTCTCCCTGACCTCTCCCAAAGGGAGAGGAGTATTCATTACTGAATAACACAGGGTTTTAGCTCAAATTATTGACATGCCAAAAATAAAGCTTGTCATGCAATGGCTTGAGAGATTCACCCTCTCTTACGCTTGTTTTAAAGCTGTGCTTAAAACAAGCTCAGGGAGAGGGATGGGGTGAGGGCTAATTAATATTTATAAGCATCCGCTTTAAACGGACCTTCAACTTGAACGCCTAAATAGTCAGCTTGTTCTTGAGTCAGTTGAGTCAAGACACCACCGAAACCAGCAACCATTGCTGCAGCCACTTCTTCGTCTAGCTTCTTCGGTAATAGTTCAACACGAATCGCGGCCTGTTTTTGATCTTCAGGAAGATCAGCAAATTTTTCAGCGAACAGGTGCATTTGCGCCAATACCTGGTTAGCAAAAGAACCGTCCATCACACGTGAAGGGTGACCAGTCGCATTACCTAGGTTCACCAAACGGCCTTCTGAAAGAAGAATCAGGTAATCGTTTTCATTTTCTGAACGATACACTTGGTGTACTTGTGGCTTCACTTCAACCCACTTGTAACCACGTAGGTAGTTCGTGTCGATTTCAGTATCAAAGTGACCGATGTTACAAACCACAGCGCCAGCTTTCAATGTATCCAGCATTGCAGCGTCACATACATGGTAGTTACCAGTGGTGGTGACGATCAGGTCTGTATTCAAAAGAAGGTCAGTATTCACGTCTTCTTTCTTACCAGTTTGCACGCCGTTTTTGTATGGAGATACAACTTCGTAACCGTCCATGCATGCTTGCATTGCACAGATTGGATCGATTTCAGATACGCGAACGATCATGCCTTCTTGACGAAGAGATTGTGCAGAACCTTTACCTACGTCGCCATAACCGATGACAAGCGCACGACGGCCAGATAACAGCATATCTGTACCACGTTTGATCGCGTCATTCAGTGAATGACGGCAACCGTATTTGTTGTCGTTTTTAGATTTGGTTACTGAATCGTTGACATTGATTGCAGGAACTTTCAATGAACCGTCTTTCCACATTTCAAGCAGACGTTGAACACCTGTGGTGGTTTCTTCAGTAATACCGTGAATTTTAGCAATCAGTTCAGGATATTTTTCATGCACAACAGCAGTCAAGTCACCGCCATCATCCAGAATCATGTTGGCATCCCAAGGTGTGCCATTGACATTGATTTGCTGTTCCAGACACCACATGTATTCTTCTTCAGTTTCACCTTTCCAGGCAAATACTGGAATACCTGAAGCCGCAATTGCAGCAGCAGCGTGATCTTGAGTCGAGAAGATGTTACAAGAAGTCCAGCGAACTTCTGCACCCAATTCAACCAGAGTTTCAATTAAAACTGCAGTTTGAATGGTCATGTGGATACAGCCGAGAATTTTCGCGCCTGCCAGTGGTTTTGCAGCTGAGTAGCGTTTACGCAGACCCATGAGGGCTGGCATTTCAGCTTCTGCAAGCTTAATTTCTTTACGGCCGTAATCAGCAAGTGAAATATCAGCAACTTTGTAATCTGTAAATGAAGCAGTAACCGCGTTCATCAGGATCTCCTAGGAAAAAATAGATTGGATCGTTCTGTTCGCGGATGCCGTTGTTGATCAGAACGAATGTCTGACCGATGGTCGAGCCTAGCGATTTTACATTTAGTGCCTGTAAAACGTCGCAGCATCCCTCGACTAGCGCAGTATTGTACTTGGAATCTAAACATGAGCCAAGTTGAAAAAGATAATATTACTTACTTTCTTCAAGTTGAGCTTTTAATTGGTCAAAAGCTTTCCAACCTTCTTTAGTTAAATCAAATAATTCACCTTTATAACCTCGATCCTTAATTAAACCTAAATTCACTAATTCATTAAGAGCATCTTCCCATTTAGCTAATTCTCTAGCCTTATCAAGATCAAGGTTTAGATTGCCTACAAATAGGGATTGACCACCTAAATATCGCCGGAAGTGAATTTGACTCTCTGCATCGCCTGCATTTAATAATATTTGTACCATTTCCTCTGTTGGCTCAATTGTAGTTTTTGGATTGGCAACGTTTTGGGTAGAGGAAGGAAGAACATTTGTTAAGATAGATTGAACATATTCATTATTTTGAATTTGGATAGATAAATGATCTTTAATTTTTTGTTTAAAGTTAGAATGATTGTCATAAAATTCTAATAACCCTTCTTTAAGCCAAATTTGGGTTTGATCTCTTAAAAACTGTAATTACTGTAAATCAATATTGGGAGGGTAAGACTTTTTAGAAATATATATCGAAGCTAATTTATTTTTTTCGCAGTGTTTCGCTATTTCTTCTACTGTTCCACTAACATATTCGCCAGTTGGTGAACCTAGGCGAGTCCAGAAAATACCAATCAGAATATCTGAATCATTCAGAATACTTTTGTTGATAATTTCTTGAGGCCGACTTCCCATTTGAGGGGCAACATTATTTTCCCAGCCGACAGGATTTAGCATTACACCAAATTGCTTAGAGTGAATTGCGTTTCATTCATAAATTGCATCGCGGACGAGTTGTCTTTCCTCTATCACATCACTAGGTGATGCGATCATTACATTTAATACGGTTGCTTGGTAAGCCATATTGTTATCAGAATATTATTAATATTAACGACTAATATATATGTGCTTTTTCAATTGAGCCAGATTATTTTTATAATAAAAAGCCCATCATCTGACGGGCTTTTTATTTATTCTATTTCCTGTTCAATCTCATCTGCTTTTTGTGTCCAGTAATCTGCCTTTATGTCATCAGCTACAACACCAAGACCATTGGCATAAATAAAAGCAAGATCGCGCATGGCCTGAACTTCACCCCATGCCGCAGCCTGTTTGACTAAAGAAATTGATTTCTCTACATCTTTTTCAATCACGTCACCGCGACGGTAGAAACCGGCCAGCTCTAAAGTCGCAGCAGGGTGCTTCTCAATATTGGCCTTGCTTAACCAGTAATAGGCTAACTCAAAGTGAGCTTTAGATTCTTCCGGATCTTCTTCTGCTAATTCTTTGGCATACACGGTGTAACCTTCACCTAGCCAATACATTGCATCAACCAGTCCGCCGTTGGCAGCTTTCAATGCCCATTCTTCAGCAAGAATGATGTCATCATCATGCTCGCTTTGCATATACAGTTCAGCCAGTTCAAATTGCGCTTCAGCATTGCCAGCTAAGGCAAGATTAGTCAGGACAGCAGAGGGAGAAACACGCTGGGTCATATCAACATCTCAAAAATATTGTGCGTAGACTAAAAGGTTTAAAGCAAAAAAGCCAATCCGAAGGTTAGCTTTTTAAAGAGATTGGTCAATCAATGATTATTAGATCAAGCAAAGAATCCCTGAGATCAAAGCGATAAACACACAAAACATTACGATCACTTTAATTTTACTTTCCAGATAGCTCAGACTTAAACCGACCACCAGTGCTGCAAAAGTCAAACTACCCAGCCAGTAACTGATCATATTGCTGACAGCTCCTGTCAACAGGCACAGAATCAGGGCAATTATGAGCAATAGCCAGCCGAGAATAGTCGCAAGTAGTGTTTTTGCAGGATCAAGTTCTGTGTCAAAAATCTGTTTTTGATGTTTGGACATCGACATTGCAAGCGCAAAGAAACCCAGCGAAGTTAAAGTCCAAATCAGTAAGAAGAACATCATGCCTGCTTCTCCTTGAAAGCAGCCTTGGCTTTTTTAGACTGCAAGCCTTTATGGTTTTTCACTTTTTTAAATTAAAACCAGAACAGGATCGCAAGCACCCACATCGCCAGATCAAAAGAAGCAATGACCCATTGACCATGCATGATGGTGTTCCAGATCGCCTGACCGCCGGTCATGGAGTTCACGATTGGGAGCAAGGTAAATGCGGCAGTGGCAAGCAGTAATAGTTCCAGCCAGGCCTGATGATGAGTGCGAATCATGGCATACAGTAAAGTCAGCAACCAGACAATAAAGAAGCTACGAATTTCCCAGTTCAGACGCATGTCCATGTCTGCCGGAATAAAACGGTTGGCATAGAAATAGGCAGCACAGGCAACAGGTAAACCAATAATGGCAGCGATATTGGTGACTTCCACAAGACGATAACCAAACGATTTATAGCCTTGTTTCTGTTGCTGTGGTGCACGTTTGACACACCATAGAATCAAGCCGGTGGCAATCATCAAGGTACCCACCACACCTGACATGAACAATAACCAGCGTAACGCCAGATCTACGCCACGTGCTTCATGTAGTGTGGTGAACATGTTATAGATACCATTTGCGACTGAAGGCGTTTTCAGGGTGGTTTGATCCGGCTCTAAATCACCGGTCACACCATTGAAAGCAAGGCTCGGATAAACATTACGATAAGCTACGCTGACTCCGTTTAAGGCACGAAGCTCAATTTCTGCTTTTACGGTATTTGGCTGGATGATGGTTATCGTGCCAACCGGGTTGTTTTTCCATTCTTTCTTTGCTGTTGCCAAGATCGGATTCAGATCGGTTGACGGTGCAGGAGGTGCAGCTTGCATTTCATCACGAGAGCGGCGACCTTCACTGCGTGCAGACATTTCACCGCGCTCGCCACGATTTTCTCTCTCAGCTTGCGGTCGACGTTTTTTGCTCTCACTATGGGTTTCACGGGATTCAGCCTGAATACTGTTGTCTTGAACCAAACTCTTACGTTGATCCTGAAGGAAAGCACCACGATTTTCATAAATCTGGTTTACGCCCCAGGGCATGAGGGTAAAAAGCAATAATAATAAGCCACTGAAGGTAATCATGATGTGAAAGGGCAGGGCAAATACCGCAGTAGCATTGTGTGCATCCAACCATGAACGCTGACCTTTGCCGGGACGGAAAGTAAAAAAATCCTTGAAAATTTTCTTATGGGTAATGACACCGCTGATGATTGCCACCAGCATGAGCAGGGTCGCAACGCCGACAATCCAGCGCGCCCAGATTCTTGGCAAACCATACAATTCAAAGTGGAAACGATATAAGAATGAACCACCGCGTGTTTCACGCGCTTGCAAAACTTCGCCGGTGGCGCTGTCAATCGTCACGCGGGTACCGCCACGACGGGCACGCGGATCTTCGCCGGCACTACGAATAGTCAGGGTGGTAGTATTTTGGCGTGAGTTAGGAAGCTGGATTGCCCAGCTGCCAGCATCCGGATGGTGCTGTTGCAGATAAGCCAGTGCCACACGGGTTTGTTCGATTTGAGTCTTTGGTGGAACTGATTGATGAAATTCCGGTTTCATCCAGACGGTAATTTCGTTCTGGAAAAAGCTTAAGGTTCCGGTCAAGAAAATCGCATATAAAAGCCAGCCTAAAATCAGACTGGCCCAAGTATGCAACCACGACATCGACTGGCGTGGACCTTCGGGTTTTGCATCTACTCTCATCTCAATTTCCTAAAAGCTTATAGGCGATATAGAGTAAAACACCGGGAATCGCGATCCCGAGCGTAGCTTTGAGCGTCTTATTCACCATAAATACCCAGATAAATGCAGCAGCATTCAAGCTAAAGCCAATCAGGGTGGCGGACATGGCTGCACTGCTTCCACTGTCGATAAAAAGCTGGGCAATCACGATCGTTGCCAGTGTAGCCAGTAGATAACCGCCAGCACCCGCCAGAATAAAGCGATATAAAATCATCCCACGATAAGCCAGCATACTTGCTTTGACTTTATTTTTGCTTGATGGTTTCGGTGCAGTAACTGTTCCAGTCGCTATGGCTTGCATATTCGGACTATTCATCATCGAAAATTCTATTTACAAACTTATGAAGTATTTAATGATAATGATAACAATTATTGTTTAGATTTTAAATATGGGTTATTGAACTATTTATATGAAAAATAAGTAAAACTGGAAGTTAGATTAAAAAAGATAGGGGGAAGGGAATTAAAAAAGAGAGGGGGAAGGGAATTAAAAAAGATCAAAATGTAAGGCTTGAAAATAAAAACAGCGGCTCGAAGGCCGCTGTCTAAACTTCATTTATTCACGATTAGTCTTGCTGAATACCTGCAACCACCCAGTCCTGATTTGAACCTGCTGGTTTGGTGAAATGCCAGATTTCTGCGAACGGTTGCGGCAAGCTGTTCAAGTCTTCGCTTACCGTACCTGTAAAGCGTACGCTGACAATATACTGGCCATTGTCAGTCGATGAGTCGACGACCATCGCATTCAGATTTGAAAACTCGGCAACATCCTGATCCTGATTGCTCATGATGTCGTTATACATTGACTGATAAAGTTCAGGAGTCAGATAACGCTGAATTTCAGAAATGTTGCTTGCTGTATTCATGGACTGAATATGGTTAAAACGCTGACGCGCTACACGCAAGAATGCTGCAGGTTCAGTACCATCCGGTAACTGGCTGCCACTTTGGGTATAAGCTGCACCAAAAGGCGCGTTATTTACCGGAGCAGAACCGAACGGAGCATTGTTGCTTGACGTTTGACCACCCACATTCTGACCAAAAATATTGGTACTGTCACCACCGCGAGGTGCAGTCGGTGCCTGACCAAAAGGTGCTGTATTACCAGCACCGCTATTTGGTGCGTATGGGTTAGAAGCTACTTTTTTTTTTGCGCCCATCTTACGGAAAATGAAGAAGGCAACAGCAGCAGCAAGAAGGATCCAGATCCAGCCTGGAATACCACCTTTTTCCTCTTCGGCTTGAGCAGCCTGAGCTTCAGATGCTGCTACACTTTGATCATCCGCCAAGGCATTGGCAGCAACTGCACCAATCGCAGCACCGGCTACACCCGCGGCAACCATGCCGCCGACACCCGGACCGGATTTTTGCTGGGTTGCAGCACCGGCAACTGGCGCTTGTTGAGCAGGCGCAGCTTGACGAGGTTGTTGATAAGATTGAGTAGGTTGTGCAGAACGTTGCATGCCGTGACTTTTACCGCCACCAGCACGTTTTGCTTCAGCTGCAAAAGGCGCAACCAATAAAACTGCTGTCAAGATACCTGTGATCAAACCGCGCTGTCGAACTTCCATTCATTTTTCCTATGAGAATAAAACCTGTTTGTACAGTCTATTTATATAGGCTTTGTGTGGAATTTCAATCAAAAATCTGTATTTTTTTGCTCTTTGTACGAAATGAGCCGGTTTACAGTTAATTGAGTTCATCACTCAGCGCCATTGCCTCGCTCAAGGCTTCATGTAAACGCGCAACTGCAATAATTTGCACGCCCTCGATGGATTTTTGCGGTGCATTGCCGCGAGGGACAATAATGTATTTAAAACCATGTTTAATCGCTTCTTTCAGCCTTTCCTGACCGTTCGGCACAGGGCGAATCTCTCCAGACAGTCCGACTTCCCCAAAAACCGCCAGCTGTTGCGGTAAGGCTTTGCCACGAATGCTGGAAGCGCAGGCCAGCAGTACAGCTAAATCTGACCCAGTTTCGGTAATTTTAAGGCCACCGACAATATTGACATACACATCCTGGCCGGAGGTTTGCACACCACCATGCCGATGCATGACTGCAAGGAGCATATTCAAGCGGTTCTGATCCAGGCCGAGCGCTACACGTCTTGGTTGGCCATGTGCATCATCGACCAGTGCCTGAACCTCAACCAGTAGCGGGCGCGTACCTTCGCGGCTGATCATTACAATCGAACCGGGAATCGCTTCATCATAACGGCTTAAAAAGATGGCTGAAGGATTGGACACTTCGCGCAGACCTTTATCGGTCATGCCGAACACACCGAGTTCATTGACTGCACCAAAACGGTTTTTGACCGCTCGGATCATCCGGTAACGTGAATCAGACTGGCCTTCAAAATACAGTACACAGTCGACCATATGTTCCAGTACACGTGGGCCGGCCAGTGCGCCTTCTTTGGTTACATGACCGACCAGAAACAAAGACGTGCCACTATTTTTCGCAAAACGGGTCAACAGGGCCGCTGATTCACGAATCTGTGAGACACCGCCCGGTGCAGATTGCAGGGTTTCGGTATACAGGGTTTGGATCGAGTCCAGAATGGCTACCGCAGGACGTTGCTGGGCCAGTACTTCACAAATACGTTCGACACAGGTTTCTGCCATGACTTTGAGCTGGTCGGTTGGCAGATCCAGACGTTGGGCACGTAAAGCAACCTGAGACAAAGATTCCTCACCGGTCACATACAGGGCCGGATTTTTGGCAGATGCCATGTGCGTGGCTGTTTGTAGCAAAATGGTGGATTTACCAATCCCGGGATCACCGCCGATCAGGACCACCGAACCGGTTACCAGTCCGCCACCCAAAACCCGGTCAAATTCGCTGATACCCGTCGGCAGACGGGTTTCATGAGAGACTGAGACCTGATTTAAAGTCGTGATGCTGGACGCCTGACCTGCATATCCACCACCGATTTTTGGCTGAGCGCGATGTGTCACTGCGGGTGCAATGGTCACCTCAACCAGGCTATTCCATTCCCCGCATTCAGAACACTGCCCCGACCATTTTGGATGATCGGCACCACATTGTTCACAACGATACACACTTTTTGCTTTAGCCATATTTGAAGATGAAGCGATTGAAATTGAGTGACAGCATAGCGGTGAATGCTATCGAAAACCAAGCCTTTCACCTGAAAAATCATGGTTTTTACGACAAGGCTTGTCGTTTTTATTTATGCTGATTTGAATGCTATGCGTCAACGCCGTCTATAATGCCCATCTTGTTATGCTGGAATGGAACAGATCTTGTCACAATTGTTGAAACATATTGATGCGATCGCACGTGAAAAAAACCGTGATGTGCTGTTTGTGCATTTTGATCATTATGTACATCCAGATCGGGACGCAAACTCGGTTCGCCAAATGTTGATCGGCTGGCTAGAGCAACAGGGCATTGTCTATATGCCGTGTTTAGGTGTGGATCAAACCGTCCATAGTGAAATCTACCTGGGTGGTCTTTATCTGGATGTACCTTTTGATCTGCATCATAAAACCTATCAAAAATTGAGTGGATATCTGGAAGATGAACAGGGCAATATGAAAATTAAAGGCATTCAGTTTTTTGTTTTATCTTTAGGACTAGCGTTGGAGCTTGAATCTGAGTGGGACAAGCTGGCTTGTAGTGGTTTACGTTGCTAAATTTTCATGATGAAGAATGGAAAAGATGAAGCATAAAAAGCCACGATTGACGTGGCTCTTTACTATTTAAGTTGAGTAGTTAAATAACTTATCAATTAATAAAGTTCACCAGATTTACGTCTTGCAATAAAGTCTTTCGATTCCTTGGCAATCACTCCGGATAAAAGCAATAGTGCAATTAAGTTTGGAACCGCCATGAGCCCATTAAAGGTATCGGCGAAGAGCCAAACCAGATCAAGGGTCGCCACACAGCCAATAAATACCGAAGCGATATAAATAATGCGATAGGGCAGCACAAACTTCTCACCGAGCAAATAAGTGGCACATTTCTCGCCATAGTAGCTCCAACCCAAGATGGTGGAATAAGCAAAGAAAATAATCCCGAGGGTCACAATCCAGCCGCCGATCCCAGGCAACAGTTTGTCAAACGCGCTGATGGTCAATACTGCACCGGTTTGATCTCCGAATGAATTACCGGCCATGATATAACCCATCACCAGAACAATACCGGTAATTGAACAGACAATAATCGTATCAATAAACGTACCGGTCATAGACACCAGACCTTGACGGGCCGGATGATCGGTTTTTGCCGCTGCGGCAGCAATCGGCGCAGAACCCATGCCGGCTTCGTTGGAGAATACACCACGTGCCACACCATAACGAATCGCTGCACCAATCGCACCGCCCACTGCAGCTTCACCAGTAAATGCATAGCTGAAGATCATTTTTAGTGCCGGCACGACCAGTTCCAGATTATTTAAAATAATAATCAGACCGCCAGCCACATAACCCACCGCCATAATCGGCACGATCACAGAAGAAGCTTTGGAAATCGATTTGATTCCGCCCAGAATCACCAGTGCTGAAAAGGCAGTGATAATGATCCCCGTCATCCAGGTTTCAATGCCCAGGCTGTTTTCAACTGCCAGTGCTACGGTATTCGACTGTACTGAACTGCCGATCCCAAAAGAAGCCAGTGTCCCGAACAAAGCGAAAATCAGTGCCAGCCATTTCCATTTCAGACCACGTTCGATGTAGTACATCGGACCACCGGACATTTCACCTTTCTCATTTTTCACTCGGTATTTGACTGCCAGAACACCTTCGCCATATTTGGTCGCCATACCAAACAAGGCAGTCATCCACATCCAGAACACGGCGCCCGGGCCACCGAGGACACAGGCAGTGGCTACGCCGGCAATGTTACCGGTACCAATCGTGGCAGAGAGTGCGGTCATGAGTGAAGCGAATTGGGAAATGTCCCCTGAGTGGTCAGGATGCTTGCCAAAGACCTGTTTGAAGGCTAGGGGCAACATGCGGAACTGCCAGAACAATAAACGGAAGGTGAGGAAGATCCCGGTACCAACAATCAGTACCAGCATATAAGGGCCCCACACCCAGCCGCTTAAAGTTTCCATTAAACTTTGTAAATTTTGCATAAAATTCTTCTTATTGATCCATGTCTGTGTAGTTCGAGGTATTGATTAAAAAGCAATTGCTATGCCAGATACATTCATCCTGAATGCATAAATTGACTGAATAGTGTTCTATTTTTTACACAGTTTTAAAAATTTGACAAGAAATTACTGGAATATCGCAGGTCAAAAATAAAGCAGAAGTGTAACCGTAGAGCGATATAAGAAAAATAAATTAACTTCTTCAATTAATCAGGAAATACAAATGATGCAAATTTTATTTTTGTATTCAGCATTTTTTACGTTAATTTGTCGCGAGTAAAACTCAAAGTTGTAATTAATAATGTCAGAAAAATATAACAATTCGTCGGCAGAGCACGGTGAATTAAAGCGGAGTTTGTCCAATCGGCACCTACAGTTAATTGCCATTGGGGGCGCCATCGGAACCGGCCTGTTTATGGGTTCGGGTAAAACCATCAGTCTCGCAGGTCCTTCGATTCTGGTGATCTATATGATCATCGGTTTTATGGTCTTTCTGGTGATGCGTGCATTGGGTGAGTTGTTGCTCTCCAATTTACAATATAAATCATTTATTGATTTTGCCACGGATCTGATCGGGCCTTGGGCCGGATACTTTGTCGGCTGGACCTACTGGCTGTGCTGGATCACCATCGGGATCGCAGATCTGTCAGCCATTATTTACTATCTGCAATTCTTCAATAATGGCTTGCCCTTTAGCCCTGAAGAAGGCGTCATGATCAGTGTTGCCGCGATTGTGTTTATCATGGGGCTGAATCTGGTCACGGTAAAACTGTTTGGTGAAATGGAATTCTGGTTTGCCCTGGTCAAAATTATCGCCATTGTGGTGCTGATTGCTGTTGGTCTGTGGATGGTGTTTACTGGCTTTACCAATGATGTTGGTACGGTCGCATCCTTTAGTCATATCTGGGAGCATGGCGGTTTGTTCCCAACGGGTGCCATGGGCTTCCTGGCCGGTTTCCAGATTGCCATCTTTGCCTTTGTGGGGGTGGAACTGGTGGGGACTACCGCGGCTGAAACCAAAGATCCGGAAAAGAACCTGCCAAAAGCGGTGAACTCTATTCCGATCCGTATCATTATTTTCTATGTATTGGCACTGCTCATTGTGATGTCAGTAACTCCATGGAACCAGATTGACCCGAATGTTTCGCCCTTTGTAAACCTGTTCAGTCAGGCTGGCATTGCAGCGGCTGCGATTATCATGAACCTGGTGGTATTGTCCTCGGTGATGTCATCGATGAACAGTGGCGTATTCTCGACCAGCCGTATGCTGTTTGGCCTGTCGCGTGAAGAGCAGGCACCGGTTGCCTTTGGTCGCTTGAACCGTCGCGCAGTGCCTGCAAATGCCCTGTATTTTTCTGCCGTGTGTTTGTTGCTGGGAGCAGCACTCCAGTATTTTGTTCCGGATACAGTTCGGGCCTTTACCTTGGCAACGACTTTATCTACGATTCTGTTTATCTGTGTCTGGATCATCATTATCTGGAGCTATATCGTGTATTACAAAACACGACCAGAGCTGCATGCCAAATCGACCTTTAAATTACCAGGTGGTTTAGTGACCTGTTGGATCGTGATTATCTTCTTCCTGAGCATGATCGTGGTCTTAGCACTGGAAGAGGATACTCGCCAGGCACTGATGATCAGTCCGATCTGGTTTATCCTGCTAATCATTGGCTATTTTGGTTTCTATAAACAGAAACATAAATAAACCTTATCAATAAAAACGTCAGCGATCTGCTGGCGTTTTTTTTTGTCTAAAGATACTCTCTAGCGTTTAACGCTTGGGTCATGCCGAATGATCGCGTTATACTTCATCGAAACTATTACATTAGGTGGTCAGATGCGCCAAGTCATTTGCTACATCAGTATCTTAGCGACAGGTCTTGCTCTTGCAGGTTGTGGACAGTCAGGTGCTTTGCACTTGCCGAATGATCCGAATTACGACAAGCGTGCCAAGTATCTGTTATATAAAAATACTGAAGCTGAGCCTAAAGTGCCCGATGAACAACGCGAGGCACCTGTGCAACAACAGTTCGCTGCACCTACCGATTCAGACCTTAGAACCACACCATAACGCTTTCACAGAAAGGATACCTTCATGAGTTTCACCCGCATTAATGGGGTATTGCACGCTGAGCAATGTTCATTACAACAGCTCGCGGAGCAATTTGGCACACCACTCTATGTTTATTCTAAAGCCACTTTGGAAAAGCATTTTCTGGATATGGATCGTGCTTTTAACTTTATCGATCATCAAATCTGTTTTGCGGTAAAGTCCAACTCTAATCTTGCGGTATTGAATGTATTGGCCAAACAGGGTGCCGGTTTTGATATTGTGACCGGTGGTGAACTGGCACGTGTGCTGAAAGCCGGCGGTGATGCATCGAAAATCGTATTCTCAGGCCTGGGCAAATCTGAAGCAGATATCAAGAAAGCTTTAGAAGTCGGGATTGCCTGCTTTAATGTCGAGTCTTATGCCGAGCTGGATCGTATCCAGAAAGTTGCGGCTGAACTGAATGTCAAAGCACCGATTTCTTTGCGTGTTAATCCGGACGTGGATGCCAAAACCCATCCTTATATTTCAACCGGCTTAAAAGAAAACAAATTCGGTATTCCATCAGATAGCGTGTTTGAAACCTATCAATATACAGCATCATTGCCAAATCTGGATGTGGTCGGGATTGACTGCCATATCGGTTCACAGCTGACTGAAACCCAGCCATTTGTGGATGCACTGGATCGTGTCATCGTGATGATTGACCAGTTGAAAGAACTCGGGATCAACCTTAAACACATCGATATCGGTGGTGGTTTAGGCGTGACCTATAAAGATGAGACTCCGCCATCGGTTGAAGAATATGCCAATGCGCTACGTCCAGCTTTAGAAAAATTGGGCTTGAAAGTGTATATGGAACCGGGACGTAGTATCTCTGCCAATGCAGGTGTGCTGCTGACTAAAGTGGATCTATTAAAACCAACGAATCACCGTAATTTCGCGATTATTGATGCTGCGATGAATGACCTGATTCGTCCTGCTTTATATGAAGCATGGATGGATATTCAATCTGTTACACCTCGTACCGATGTCGAAATGAAAGAATGGGATGTGGTGGGTGCAATTTGTGAAACTGGTGATTTTCTGGGTAAAGAGCGTGAGCTTGCGATCAAGGAAAATGATGTGCTGGCTGTGCTGGGCGCAGGTGCATACGGTTTTGTGATGAGTTCAAATTACAACAGCCGTGGACGTGCTGCTGAGGTAATGGTCGATGCTGATCAGGCACATTTGATTCGTGAACGTGAAACGATTGAATCACTCTGGGAACGTGAGCGTTTATTGCCTTAAGGATAAATCAGGATGTTATTAGAATTTACCAAGATGCATGGTCTGGGCAATGACTTTATGGTGGTTGACCTGATCAGCCAGCGTGCTTATCTGGATACTTTGACCATTCAGCGTTTGGCCAACCGTAACTTCGGCATTGGTTTTGATCAACTCTTGGTGGTTGAGCCACCCGATGTACCAAGTGCAGACTTTAAATACCGGATTTTTAATGCCGATGGTTCGGAAGTGGAGCAATGTGGCAATGGCGTGCGCTGTTTTGCCAAATTTGTACATGATCGTCAGCTCACGACCAAAACCAAAATCAAGGTACAAACCAAATCTGGTATTGTAGAGCCGGAATTGGGTGCGAATGGTTGGGTACGGGTCAATATGGGTTATCCAAAATTTTTGCCTCAGGAAATTCCATTTGTAGCTGATGCGCCGGAGAGCCTGTATGACATCGATCTTGCTGGCGGTGAAAAGCTGACCATTGATGTGGTCAATATGGGGAATCCACATGCGGTGACAATTGTACCGGATGTGATCGCTGCTGATGTCGCACGTATTGGTCCACAAGTTGAATCACATGCGCGCTTCCCGGCACGAGTCAATGCTGGCTTTATGCAGATTATTGATGAAAAACATGCACGTTTACGTGTGTACGAGCGTGGTGTAGGCGAGACCTTAGCTTGTGGTACAGGTGCCTGTGCTGCCGCAATTTCAGGTATGCGCCGTGGTCTGCTGTCGAGCAAAGTGGAAGTTGAACTGGCAGGCGGCAAGCTGCAAATTGAATGGAAAGAAGGTGATGTGGTCTGGATGACCGGACCAACGGCGACCGTGTATGAAGGACGTCTGGATTTACGTTATTTCCAAGGTTAAGCTTGGTTCCGCTTGAGAAAAAAGCACTGTCTGATCGATGGTGCTTTTTTTATGCTAGGATGGGAAAAACCGTAGAATTTGAATGAGATGAATACGCTTGTTTTCCTGCCGGGTGCTTCAGGAAGCCAGCACTTTTGGCAGCCATTAAGGGCAGCATTAACCAAATATCCAGATCAGCAAGTCATTGCCTATCCGGGCTTTGATGGCGTAGCACCAAATTTGGCCATTCAAAACCTGTATGATCTGCAAGAATTCGTGAAAGAAAAAATTGAGGATGATTCCATTCTGATTGCCCAGTCTATGGGCGGTGTCTTGGCCGTTGGGTTGGCACTTAAGCATCCACAGAAAGTCAAAGGGCTGGTATTGTTGGCGACATCTGGTGGTCTGAATTTAAAAACTTTTCATTGTGCAGACTGGCGAACAGATTATCGTGAACATTTTAAAACAGCACCGGACTGGTTTGTACAAGACCAAACTGAATTTAGCCGCATTCAGCTTGAAAGTCTTGACATTCCGATCTTACTGATCTGGGGCGATCATGATCCTTTAAGTACTGTTCAGCTTGGACAATACTTGGCAGGAATTTTTAAAAATGCAAAATTGCATATTATCCAAGGTGGAGATCATTTCTTTGCCAATTCTCATGCAAATCAGGTTGCAATGCTGATTCAAGATTATTTGGAGCAACTCTAAATGGAGCAAGCAGTGATTGTCCCACCTCAACTCTTGCTTAACATGTGGCTGAAAGAACGTGAAATTCAAAACCAGTCCAAACATACCTTGCAAGCCTATGAACGTGATGTCTCAGATTTTTTAGAGTTTTGCCAGCGTGAGCAGCTCAATTTAAACGATGTAGAAGCCACCGATTTACGCCAGTTTCTGGCTGAAAAAGTGGAACAGCATCAGCTCAGTCCTAGCAGCCTGCAACGTATGCTTTCGGCTATTCGTCAGTTTATGAAATGGGCCGAGCAGGCTCAGCATATGGCTTTTAATCCGGCGGATGATTTTCAGTTAAAACGTCAATCGCGTCCTTTGCCGGGCATGGTGGATATTGAAACCGTCAACCAAATTATTGATCAGCCTGCGCCTGAAAATGAAATACAACAGCAAATGTGGCTCCGGGACAAAGCGATGTTAGAATTGCTTTATTCCAGTGGGCTGCGTCTGGCAGAACTGCAAAGCCTGAGAATTAAAGATATTGATTTCAACCGGCAGTTATTACGCATTACTGGTAAAGGCAATAAAACCCGGATAGTGCCTTTCGGTTCCAAGGCCAAAGACAGCGTGATGGCTTGGTTGCAAGTCTATCCCTTATGGAATGGCGATTTTGTACCGGAGGCGAATGTATTTATTACCCAGAAAGGCAATCCACTCGGTGCACGACAAATTGAAAATCGGGTCAAGTTTCAGGCGCAGCGCGCAGGCGTGAATGTAGATTTACATCCGCATTTGTTAAGACATTGTTTTGCGAGTCACATGTTATCGAATAGCCGGGACTTACGAGCCGTGCAGGAAATGCTGGGACACAGTAATTTAACCACCACGCAAATTTATACCCATGTTGATTTTGACCATCTGGCCCAGATTTATGATCAGGCCCATCCGCGTGCGCAGCATAAAGAAGATTGATCATGTGTCCAGTTTTAAAGAATAAAAATCATGAAAATTGTATTTTTGGCACAAAACTTTCATATATAAACCTTAAAATGGAATTGAACTGAACATTGGCGTTCGGGTAAGCATTTCACTATTGTCTTATTCGTTAAATGCGCCATTTCAGGTATAACAATAAATACTATTTAATATTTAAAATGAAATATTGCTGAGCAGCGTCTCAGCATTTGACCGATGGGAGGTGACATGGACACACTGGTAATTGCAGATATAGAGCAAAAATATGCACAGTTAAGTGAAGCTCAAAAAGAAATGTTTGCAGGTTATGGTCTGCGACAAATCAAACATTTTGTGGACATTAGCTTACCCAATCTTGAAGCGACTTTACCTGAAGGCGCCATCATTCAAGGCATTAATGCCGATGGGAAAGTTCAGGCCTTTAATGCGGCGACTATGCAATACTATTTATGGATTTCTGATTTGCAATGGCAATTGTCGAATCGTGCGACCCAAGCAGTCGATTTAAAAGAAGATGCGATTGCGATTTGGCAAATTTTTGAATTGGCAGACTATGAGCTGGTAGATTTAAGCCATGTACATCGTGATTTTTTAGCACAAGAAACTGAGTAAATTCTGAAGTATCCACACAGCATAATAATAAGATTCAGTCCTGTGGTTTGGCTTTGTTCACGAGGAAAAGGTTGTCTTCTATTATAGGCAACCTTTTTTATACGAGAACTTGCAATCTATGCGCTTGCAGCACAGGTTATGGTTTCAGCAAGCTACGATCATTCAAATCTTAAATTAAGAACATAGCTTCGTTATCTAAAATCAGTTTGCCTATAAATCTTCTAAAGGTAGCTGGAAACTCTGTTTAATAATCTGACTCGGTAAATCTGTTTTGACACTGGTAATACCATTTTTTTTGGTCAGATGGGTCGACTGGAATTTCCGGTAACTTTCCAGATCAGGCACCACAACTTTCAACATGGCATCGCTCTCTCCCAAAATGATGTAGCACTCCATCACTTGCGGCAATTCTTTCATCGCCTCAATAAAGGTATCAATGGTTTCGGCATCCTGACCGACCAGCCAGATGCGCGAAAATAAAATCAGCTGAAAACCAATTTTTTGTTGGTCGACAATAGTCGTGTAATTCTGAATGACGCCTGCATCTTCCAGTAATTTTACCCGGCGTAAACAGGACGAAGGTGAAAGTCCGATTTCACGTGCCAGATCATTATTCTGAATACGGCCATTGGCCTGTAAATGTCGAATGATATTTTTATCAATTCGATCAAGTTTTACCCGCACAGACTTGGTGGATATTTTCATAAATTAGAATAATATTCGAAAAATAATACTTATTATAAAATAAATTGAAAGCCAATTTTGTAAAAAATCGCAGATACTTATTTCACTTTCTGGAGTTTGAAAGGAAAAGGAAATGTCTGTATTTGTACTCTTTGCACTGACCGTGCTTCCCCTGATTTTTACGCCTGGACCCGATATGTTATTTATCCTGTCTCAAGTGATGGGTAAAGATGCAAAAGCAGGCATGATGGCAACCTTAGGGGTGTGTTGCGGTTATCTGGTGCATTCTATTCTGGTGGCACTCGGGATTGCGGCTATTATTGTCTCTTTTCCGGTGCTGTTTGAAACGATTCGCTGGCTCGGGATTGCTTATCTGCTGTATCTGGCCTTTGGTTTGCTCAAATCGGTATTCAGTAAAAACGCGCTGAACATTGAGAAAAAGACCTCAGCCAATCCGATTAAAAAAGGTTTTTTTACCGCACTGTTAAATCCGAAAGGCATGTTGATTTATTTTGCGATTTTGCCGCAGTTTATTGATAAATCGGCCAATACTGTCAGTCAAGGTTTGATTCTGTCCTTTATTTTTATCAGTCTGATTTTTGTGGTGTATTGTGGCTTAAGTATTTTATTCAGCAAAATCAGCCAGAAAACCCAAATGGATGAACGTAAACAAAAATGGGTGGATGGAACTTCTGGTGGTTTACTGGCACTTGCCGCAAGCTGGCTCATCATTAATTAATCTGGCTGCAAAAAAGCATACTGTTCGCAGTATGCTTTTTTTTATAATTGCGAAGATTTGAAATTAAATATTCACTTTGTCGGCGTAGAATTCAATGCGCTGGTTTATTATTTGGTCAATTTGTCTTTATATTAGGTTTAATTCGCTCTCAAAAAGAGTTCTGTCCAAAATGACAAAAGCTGACATACGTATATTCCGGCTGTTTTGCTTCAAGCTGCTTTAAATCAGTTTAAATTAAATGTCATCAATCAAAACTTCTGATGTGATTAATCAGATAAAAAAATAATATAAATCAATGGTTAAATTTTAAGTAAATATTGATACATTTCATTGTAATAAAACGATAACAATTAATTGTGAACGCATCGTTCAGGGAAAATTACGCATTTTTACACCTCTTTGTTGAATTGTGACTTGACCGAAATGCCGTACACATTGCAAGATAGGGCACCTAAAAAAATTTAAGTGAAGAGTTACACTAACTTTTCTCAACATTTACATTTGCTAAAACAGCCGAGGATTACATGAAGGCTCTTGTTGCTGTAAAACGTGTGGTTGATGCCAACGTTAAAGTTCGTGTTAAACCGGACAACAGTGGTGTTGACTTAACTAACGTTAAAATGTCAATTAATCCATTCTGTGAAATCGCAGTGGAAGAAGCGGTTCGTTTAAAAGAAAAAGGAACTGTTTCAGAAATCATTGTTGTTTCTATTGGTCCTAAAGAAGCCCAAGAACAAATCCGTTCTGCAATGGCGCTTGGTGCTGACCGCGGTATTCTGGTTGAAGCTGATGACAGCCAACTGGGTGCGCTGGAAATCGCTAAAATTCTTAAAGGCGTTGTTGACGCTGAACAACCACAATTGATCCTTCTGGGTAAGCAAGCAATTGATGATGACTCGAATCAGGTTGGTCAGATGCTTGGCGCTCTAATGGGTGCGGGTCAAGGTACATTCGCTTCTGAAGTGAAAGTAGATGGCGACAAAGTACAAGTAACACGTGAAGTAGACGGCGGTTTACAAACTGTTGAACTGACACTTCCAGCAATCATTACCACTGACTTGCGTTTGAACGAGCCTCGTTATGCGGCACTTCCAAACATCATGAAAGCGCGTAAAAAACCGCTTGATACCAAGTCACCTGCAGATTTCGGTGTAAACCCTGCAACTAAACTGAAAACAGTGAAAGTTGAATCACCTGCAGAGCGTAAAGCTGGCGTACAAGTGAAGTCTGTAGACGAGCTTGTAGAAAAATTGAAAAACGAAGCGAAAGTGATCTAATACAGAAGGATAAAAATCATGAGTATTTTAGTTATCGCTGAGCACGACAACAAAGCATTAAACGCTGCTACTTTAAACGTTGTTGCTGCAGCGCAAAAAATCGGTGGTGATATCACTGTATTGGTTGCTGGTTCTGGCGCTCAGGCAGTTGCTGACCAAGCGGCTAAAGTTGCGGGTGTAAGCAAAGTATTACTTGCTGATGACGCTGCTTATGCAAACCAATTGGCTGAAAACGTGGCTAAACTTGTTGCTGAATTAGGTAAAGGCTATACACATATCCTTGCTGCTTCTACAACAACTGGTAAAAACATTTTGCCACGTGCAGCTGCGCTTCTTGACGTAAGCATGATCACTGACATCATTGCGGTAGATGGTCCTAAGACTTTCAAACGTCCGATCTATGCAGGTAACGCAATTGCAACTGTAGAATCAGGCGAAAACATCGTATTGGCGACTGTTCGTGGTACAGCATTTGATGCTGTAGCTGCTGAGGGCGGTTCTGCTGCTGTTGAAGCTGCTGCGTCTACGGGTGATGCGGGTATTTCTAAGTTTATCAACGAAGAAATCGTAAAATCTGAACGTCCTGAACTGACAGCTGCGCGTATTGTGGTTTCTGGTGGTCGTGGTGTAGGTTCTGGTGAGAACTATCACAAGATCCTTGATCCATTGGCCGACAAGCTTGGTGCTGCTCAAGGTGCATCACGTGCTGCGGTAGATGCTGGCTTCGTACCAAACGATATGCAAGTGGGTCAAACTGGTAAAATCGTTGCACCTGACCTGTACATCGCTGTAGGTATCTCTGGTGCGATTCAGCATTTGGCTGGTATGAAAGAATCTAAAGTGATCGTTGCGATCAACAAAGATGAAGAAGCGCCAATCAATGCAGTCGCTGACTACTGGTTAGTCGGTGACCTGAACACTGTAATTCCAGAATTGGTTTCTAAAATCTAATTTCTGAATCGGGTTCAAAATACGCTCTTGTGCAAGCAGTGAAAGCAATGCTTTACTGTTTTGTCCAAGGGCGTTTTTTTATGCAAAAATTTTAAAAATACTCTACAGTCGAAACTAGAGTATTTCATTTGCATGAAAAGTGATAAAATTCCGGTTTGGTTTTTCTCCTGTTTTTAATCATGTCCTTTTCCAAAGCCGCCCATATCCTGTTCATTAGTTTTCTGCTGATTGCGCTTTATCTGGGTATTTGCATTCATACTGCCCTGAATGCACCGCCTGCGGTGACTCAGTATTTATTTAGTGAATCAGGCGCTTTTGAAGTCATGAGTCCATGGTTATGGTACTTGCTGGCAGTGCTGTGTTTGCTCAATGTTGAAATCAAACCTAATACCCGAGTGTTTACGGCTATAGCAGCGACATTGTTGGGATTGCGGGAAATGGATTTTCATAAGCAGGTGTTTGAAATGAGTTTTATTAAAACTAATTTCTATCGCAGTGCTGAAATTCCGCTCATGGATAAGCTGCTCGGATTTATTTTATTGCTCGGGATTATTTTTGTCTTTCTGGTACTGGCGAAAAAATTGGTTCAAACCATACGAAGCATGAAATATTCTTTGAATATTGCACATTTTTTTATCTTCCTCACCATTGCCTGTGGCGGACTGAGCAAGGTGCTGGATCGCACGACCTCAACCCTGAAAGAAGAATTCGGCATCCAGTTGGTGCCACATACTCAAATCATGATTATGACCATTGAGGAAGGGGTAGAAATGTTATTGCCAGTTTTATTGATTGTGGCCGTGCTGAGCTATCGTAAAGTACTGAACCAGGCACAATAAAAATATAGAAAAAACGATGAAGATGCGCCAGTTGATTAGCGCATTTTGTTTTTGTACTCCTGTATTTTTCAAAATTTTGGGTATTGAAAAATCCTGTCTGGATGCGCTGATTTTCGGTTTTGAAATAACAAGAAAATGATCACTAAAATGAAGATAATTAACAAGGTTAAGCTGAATATTTCGACACAAAAATACAAGTGTTTATGCTATAATTTAGGGCTGTATTTTAGTTTTTAACTCAGTCGTTTGAGTTAATGATTTTGCTAGTTTTACGACATATAAATACAAGCCAAAATTGGCTTGTAGAATAAGGAGTATGCATGAGCGTATCGGAAATTAGACCGATTGCCATTGAGGATGAACTTAAAAGCTCATATCTCGATTATGCGATGAGCGTGATTGTGTCACGTGCATTGCCCGATGTACGAGATGGTTTAAAACCTGTTCATCGTCGTGTGCTTTTCGCAATGCACGAATTAGGCAATGACTATAACAAAGCTTATAAAAAGTCTGCACGTGTAGTCGGTGACGTGATTGGTAAATATCACCCGCATGGTGATTTTGCCGTATACGAAACCATTGTACGTATGGCGCAAGATTTCAGCTTGCGTTACCAATTGGTTGATGGTCAAGGTAACTTCGGTTCGGTCGATGGCGACAGCGCAGCAGCCATGCGTTATACCGAAGTGCGTATGCGTAAACTGACCCACGAACTGTTAGCGGATCTTGAAAAAGATACCGTCGAGTGGGAAGACAACTATGATGGCTCTGAGCGTATTCCTCAAGTCATGCCAACCCGTGTTCCGAACTTATTGATTAATGGTGTCACTGGTATTGCAGTTGGTATGGCGACCAATATGGCGCCGCATAACATGACTGAAGTTGTGAATGCGTGTCTGGCCTATGCCAATGATCCTCAAATCAGCATTGAAGGATTGATGGAACATATTTCTGGTCCGGATTTCCCGACAGGCGGCATCATTTACGGTAAATCAGGTATCGTCGATGCATACCGTACCGGTAAGGGCCGTTTGCATATCCGTGGTAAATACCATTTCGAAGAAGATCCGAAGAATGGCCGTACCACGATTGTCTTCACTGAAATTCCATATCAGGTCAATAAAGCAAAAACCATTGAGCGTATTGCAGAACTGGTTAAAGAGAAAAAACTGGAAGGCATTTCAGAGCTTCGTGATGAGTCTGACAAAGACGGTATGCGTATCGCGATTGACCTGAAGCGTGGTGAAAACGCTGAAGTGATCGTGAACAACCTGTTCCAGAACACGCAACTTGAAAACTCTTTCAGCATCAATATGGTTTGCCTGGACAATGGCCAACCAAAATTGATGAACCTGAAAGACATCATTGCCGCGTTTATCCGTCACCGTCAGGAAGTAGTCACGCGTCGTACCATGTTCGAATTACGCAAAGCGCGTGAACGTGGTCATATCTTGGAAGGTTTAACCGTTGCTCTGGCAAATATTGATGCCATCATCGAAACCATCAAGAGTTCTGCAAATCCGGCTGAAGCGCGTGAGCGTTTGCAGGCAGGTGAGTGGGCAGGTGGCGGTGTTTTGGCCTTGTTGGAAAAAGCCGGTTCAGTTTCTGTGCGTCCGGATGAGATTGAAGGTGAAGACCCAAGTCGCCCATTTGGTTTGGATGGCGAGATTTATCGTTTGTCACCAACCCAAGTGAATGCAATTATGGAACTTCGCTTGCATCGTTTAACTGGTCTGGAACAAGACAAGTTACATGCTGAATATAGTGAAATCCTGTCACAAATTGCTGAACTGACTGCAATTTTGAATGACTTTAATCTGTTGATGAATGTCATTCGTGAAGAGCTGGCATTAATTCTTCAGCAGTATGGCGATGCACGTAAAACGTCGATTGTCGAGTCACGTATCGATTTCTCTCGTGAAGATCTGATTCCTGAAGAGCAAATGGTGCTGACGGTATCGAAATCAGGTTATGCGAAAACTCAACCATTGTCTGACTACGCTGCACAGCGTCGTGGTGGCCGTGGTAAGTCTGCGACCAGCATGAAAGAAGATGATTACATTCAACATCTGATTGTGACGTCAAGTCATGCGACAGTACTTTGCTTTACCAACGTTGGTAAGGTCTATCGTCTGAAAGTGTATGAAGTGCCACAAGCCTCACGTGGTGCCAAAGGTCGCCCAATGGTGAACTTGTTGCCGCTGGATGAAAACGAGACCATTACCGCGATCTTGCCGGTGATCGATGCGCCGAAGAAATTCAAAGAACGTCTGGCTGACTTCAAGGCATTTGTAAAAGCCAATGCAGCGCAGTTGCAAAGCAATGAAGTGATCAATGCTCATTTTGCCGAGCTTGAAGCAGCGCTGACAGAATCTGAAGATGGTGCAGATGATATTTCTGATGCATTGCGTATTCAATTGAAACAGTTGGGCTTGGAGCTTTCTGCAACAGATCTTGATGATGACATCATCAATGACTTTGCTCAGCAGGCTGAAGCGGTACGTAAAAACTTCTATGTGTTTATGGCGACTGAATACGGTACGATTAAACGTGTAGAGCTTGAACAGTTCTCGAATGTTCGTTCAAACGGTTTACGTGCGATTGAGCTGAATGGCGATGACACCCTGATTGGTGTAGCGATTACCGACGGCGAACAGCAAATCATGTTGTTCTCGAACGAAGGTAAAGCCATTCGCTTCGCAGAGACTGATGTACGTTCAATGGGCCGTTCTGCCAAAGGTGTACGTGGTATGCGCGTGACTATTGGTGCAGCTGCACAGCTAGAAGAAAATGATGAAACTGAGATCGAGTCTGATGACGAAGATGGTTCAGATTCAGCATTGATTAGCCGAATCGTATCACTGGTTGTTGTACCTGAAACTGGCGAAGTACTGTGTGCATCTGAAAATGGTTATGGTAAACGTACTCCAGTAGATGATTTCCCGACCAAGAAACGTGGCGGTAAGGGCGTGATTGCGATCAAGACCTCTGAACGTAACGGTCAATTGGTGGGCGCTGTTGCCATCGATGCTTCTAAAGAACTGATGCTAATCTCTGATGGCGGTACGCTGGTTCGTACCCGTGCATCTGAAGTAGCGCAAACCGGTCGTAACGCACAGGGTGTTCGTCTGATCCGCCTAGGTAATGAGGAATTGCTGGTTGGTGTCGTTTCAATCGAAGCGGTTGAAGAAGATGAGTTTGTTGAAGCGATTGAAGGTGCAGAATCTTTAGTAGCAGAAACAGATGTAGCAGCTGAAACTGAGCAAGTTGCAAAAGATGGTGAAAATTCAGTAGAAGAATAAGTTTTTTACTGATAAAAAGGGCGCTTCGGCGTCCTTTTTTATAAACCTTGACTGCATAAGGGTAAGCGATGAAAACCAAATTAATGTTGTTGGCAGCAGCGGTTGCATTGACTGGCTGTAATTCAATGGACAATATTCCGAATCCGAGTCCTGAACAGGAAAAGGCGGCACAGCTGGCTTATGAGGATTTGCGTGACGGGAAATATGAGGAATTTCTGGATCAGTTAGAACCGCAGTTGCAAACCCAGTTTAAGGATAATGAAAAGCTGATGAAACGCTTTTCACGTTCAATTCCTCAAGGTGAATACAAGTCTAAGACTTTAATGACCAAAGAGATTGAAGAAGCAATCAATCAGCCTGGACAATATAAGGTCAGTTATGAAATTGCCTATCCGGAGAATCTGGTTCAGTATGATGTGAGTTTTGATAAGCCGAATGGTAGCAACAAGATTCGTAATTTCAATATTCAGGTCTTTGGCGAGTCAAATAAATAAGTGGAATAGGAGCATTACTATAATGCTCTATCTGCTTTGATGACTAGAAATTAAACGTCGATAAGCCAGGAAAAAGCACAAGCTGCCGATCATTCCAAGATAAAGCAATTTAGGCAAGACCAGTGCGGTAGGTACACCCATCTGATTGAGTTGAATAAACATCTGCACAATTTGGGTGGAAGGCAGGATTTCACCAATGACTTGCATCCAGATGGGCATGGCAGCATGTGGCCAGGCCGCACCAGATAAAAAGAACAGTGGAATGGAAGTGAATACAATCACATGACCCGCACGTTCTGGCAGATCCAGAAAACTGGCAAATAGGCAGGTCATGCCAATTATCGTGTAGATAAAAACCGGAACAGCCAGTAGCATCCCGAACAGGTTGCCACCGCGCGGATAATCAAACAGCCAGAAGCTGAAACCGAATAAATAGAAACATCCCAGACAGCCAATAGTAAAGACTGCTAAACCCATACCAATGAACGCATTTGCGTTTAATTCTACTTTTCTTTCCCGATATACCAAAATCAGCATACTCAAACCCAAAAGAATGGTTTGGTGGATAATTAAGGGTGCAACCGCAGGAAAGACATAACTGCCATAGCCGGACAGTGGATTAAATAAAGGAATTTGATGCACAGAAAGGGCTGGTGAAAAATCCGAGACCTTGCTAAAGCGTTCAGTATAGTCTGCCAAAGTTTGCTCAACTGATGTGGCTAAGCCCAGACCAATTTGTTTGGTCACTAAAAAGTTGGCTGTACTTAAATACAGGCCAATGCCACCTGTTTCACCATGCCTTAAGCTTTGCGATAAATTGTCCGGCAGCAGTAAAATGCCATCGGCTTTTTGTGACTCCACCCATTGTTTGGCTTCGGCGAAATTGCCGGTAATTGCCTGAATTTCCACATTGGGGCTTTGTGCCACCTGACCAATAATACGGGTGCTTAAGTTACTTTGTTCTTCATCGACAATAATAATCGGTAAGGCTTCAGCCTGCTGTGCCTGATAAGCGGTTGGATAAAAAAAGCTGTAAAATAAGACGGATAGAATAAGCGTGGTAAAGATCGTGCCGTGACTGAAAATATCCTTGAAGCTTTGTAGATAGTAAAACCAGAGGGATTTCATTGGACTGCTCCTTTAGCTATTTTTTTCAGAAACAGATAAGCCAGCAGAGCGTAGACTAGGGCATAGATCAGCAGCATTAATCCAGCTTGCAGTGAAATATGCAATGGACTACCAATCACCCATTGTTCAGTTTCTAATTTGGCATAGGGCGTGAACGGAATAATATTGGACCAAAACTGGGTGAATAGGGGCGCATTATTTAAAGGTAAAGTCACACCGGCAAAACTTAAAGATGAACCACCATAGACCGCAATGATGCCAAAAGATTTACTTAAATCTTTGGTTGCCAGAACCACTGCACTGCTTAAAAATGCATAAGCGCTATATAGCAGAAATTGTGCCGATAGAATCAGAGCGAGCGAGCCGGCGACAAACCAGCCGCGAATTTCAATCAGCCAGAACATCCAGACCCAGGTCCATAGACTAAAAATAGCCACATAGACCATGTTCTTAGACAGTAATGCCATCCAGATGGACGAGTTGCTGATCCAGCTTGTTAAGGTCTGCCGCTTCAGTTCCTGACCGACGGAAAATGCTACACAACAACACAGCAGTAAATGCAGAATTGCCGGAATGACATAGAGTTCCAGATAGAGTTCATAATTCAGTTGCGGATTATACAGCGGTGATATTTTGATATGCGGTGACGGTGCTTCGAGAGAGGGTAGCCGGTTGCCCAGATATTGCTCTCCGCTAAATTCAGCCAGTGCTTGCAGGGTACTGACCAGCATGGCAGAGGAGATGGTATTTCCGATACTGAAATAACTCTGGTTAAAGGCAATACTGATGTCAGCATCCTGGGCACGAACCAGACGTTGCTCAGCACCGCTGGGAATATGGATATAACCCCAAATTTTATTTTGATTTAGCAGGCGCTCAATCTCAGCTGTTTGCTCCGACACTGTAGCAATTTTAAGAGTATGATTCAGCGCCACATGTTGATAAATGCTTTGACTCAGCGCACTCTGGTCTTGATCAATAATTGCAATCGGTAAATGATCCGGTTTCCCTTGAGCAAACATGCTGCTGAATAAAATAATCACCAGTGCAGGTGCGAGCGTGACCAGACACAGATCCCATTTTTCGCGGAGCAGATAGCGCAGTTCGCGCCATATACCCGTCCACATTATCGGGTCTCTTTCAGTTTAAATAACACGCTCATCCCAACTTTCAGTTCAGGAATCGCTGGTGTGGGCACAAGATGCAGCTTAAAACTTCGCACATCATAACCGCCGGTTTGGCGTGTGGTCTTAATGGTGGCAAATTCACCTTCAGCACTGATCTGCTTGATTTTAAAAGTGGCGGTTTTATCTAGGGCGGGAATATAACCTTCAATACTGCTCATTTTCTGAAACGGGGCATATTGGTCTTCACGAATATTCAGGCTCACCCACATTTGATCTTCAATCAGGCTGACCACAGGGACTGCGGTGGCTACCAGCTCCGAGACTTTGCCATAGGTTTTAGACACCGTTCCGTTTACAGGTGCTACTAATTGGGTTTCTGCTTCTAAAGCATTGGCTTCATCCAGCGCAGCCTGGGCAATATCTACCTGTGCATCGGCAGAACTCTTTTGCTGCGAGGTGCTGCCACGTTTGGCACGTGCGTATTGCTGATACGCTGCTTCTGTCATTTGTGCCGCTGATTGACTGGCTGCATACAATTCATCACGGCGCTGGCGTGAAATCACACCTTCCTTAAATAAATTTGCACCACGCTCATAAGAAACTTTGGCTAAATTTTGCTGTGCTTTCAGCGATTGCCAGTTGGCATACAGGCTCGCGATATTTTCTTCTTGCGAGCCACGTTCAGCAGTCGATTGTAAGGCCAGCGCAGATTGTAAAGCCGCTGCGGCTTGCTGTTTTTTGGCCTGAATTTCCGGGCTGTTTAAGCGCACCAGTACATCGCCTTTTTTGACCCGCTGACCTTCTTCTACATAAATTTCTTCAATACGGCTTGGCACTTTGGTCGCCACCTGAACTGTTTCAGCTTCTACACGACCCTGCAATTCCAGCGGAGCCGGTTGGTAGCTTTTCCATAATCCAAAAGCGATGACTGCCAACAGAACTGGAATCAGGGCGAGCAATAAATATTTTTTCTTTTTAGCGATTTCAGGAGCTTGTTCATGCTCGGTCGAAGTCGCCGCGTTATTTTCTATTTCAGTTTTTGCTTCTAGCTGTTGCGCAGGAGATTTTTCTGTATCGCTGGATGAAGTCGCTTCATTCACAGGATCATTGGGTTTTTGATCTTCGTTCATGTTCGGCTCCATTAGCGGATATAGTGGGTATTGGTATGTTGAATGTAGTTCGGAAATTCTGCAATCGAGCCATGGCTTTGTAATAGTGTGGCCAGTGACATCACATATTTGTAGGCATTCAAGGCAGTTTCAGCTCGTAGTCCGCTCAGCATATTTTGTGCATCGATGACCTGTGTGGCGGTGCCCATATCTTCTTTAAAAGACAATTCTTGGATGCGTAAATTTTCCTGTGCGGCTTTCAAGTTTTGTGCCAGAAGCGCATCACTTTGCTGTGCGCTGAGTGCTTCGCTATAAGATTTATAAATCAGATTTTCAATTTCCTGCTGGGTGCGTGCAGTGAGTAATTCTGTGGCAGAGCGTTTGAGTTCGGCAGCCTGAATATTTTTGTTTTTATCGATCCCGGAAAACAGGTTATAGCGTGCGGCAACTCCGACAATCCAGTTTTCATTTTGATCCAGACTATATTCGCCAAAAGCAAAAACATTCGGTTTTTTAGCTGCTTGCTGGGCTTTGACATTGGCTTGAGCTAATTGAGTATCCAGCTGCATTTTTTGAATCAGCGCAGAGTTCTGACTAAAGGTTTTCAGCAGATGATTTAAGGCCTGTGGCTCGGTTTTATTGACAAATAAAGGCGTCGAAAGTTCGGTGATGCTACTTTCCTGAAGCAGATTATTGAGCTGGAACAGGGCAGCATTCAAATTGGCCTGCGTATTTTGCTGGCTGCGCTCGGCATTATTGCGTGCTACTTCAAACTGCATGCGTTGGCCTTTACTGATAAAACCTTGCTGTTCCATTTTTAAGGCATTGCGATAATGCTGCTGCATGGCATTCAAATTAAACAGCGCAGCTGCATGCAATTGCTTTTGGAGCTGCACATTGAAATAACTTTGAATCAGTTCAAAACGCTGCGTATCTTGCTGCTGTTTGTTGCTGAGCTGACTACGACCGACCTGAATATTGGCGATTTCTTTAGCGCTGCTTGTCAGTCCACCGGTATAAAGCGGCATCATGACTGAAACCGTCGGGCGAATCACCTGATCATCCAGCACGACATGCGAACTATCAGGAATTAAGCCCACCCCATTTTGAATAGGTTGTCTTAAACTATTTTTTAGCGGGTCAGCCAGACCCCCTAAGTTCAGTTCATCAATTCTATTATTTACACCATCCGTTAAGGATTGCTCTAAATTATTTTTTAATGCACCCAAAGGCAGATCGAGTTCATTATGAAAGGCATACGCACGAACATTCAGGTCGACTCGTGGCAGACCTATACCTTTCACTGCTTCAGCTTCAAGTTTTGAGGCCTGTTCCAGACTTTGATAGGCTTGGCTGCTATAAGAATTTTGCAACAACTGACGTTCAGCATCCTGAAAGCTGATGCTTTGTGCATGAGCAAAGCTGCCATACATCATCGATGCAAGCAGATTTAAACCCCAGACAAGCTGTCTTTTATTTTTCTTTAAGTTCATAAAGTCGCTAAACTGATTTAAAGTCGGTAATGTTATTCAGCTAGTATAAATCAAAGGTATGCCAATAGAGCTACTATAAAGTTATAGTATTGTTTCTTTTACATCTGTATTTCAAATACTTATCGGCTGTTTTTAATAGAATATCCAGAATCAAAAAATGGCTTAATCTTGAATATTTTCAATTGTTAGTTCAAAGATGATAAAAACAGCAGGCTAAAATACTGGTCAATTTATCTTGTGAATCTACATTGATTTTTTGACTCTATCTTGACTCATAGATTGAAATAATTTTGTGCAAGACCCTGCCAGATATGGTTAAATGCCATCATTTTATTGTGTTTCACTCTGAAAGGAAAAATCATGCGCGCGTACAACTTCTGTGCTGGTCCTGCTGCATTACCGACTGCCGTACTTGAAAAAGCTCAAGCTGAAATGCTTGACTGGCATGGCAAAGGTCTTTCGATCATGGAAATGAGCCACCGTAGTTCCGACTATGTTGCCATGGCTGAAAAAGCGGAAGCAGACCTGCGCAAACTCATGAATATTCCTGAGAACTACAAAGTATTGTTCTTGCAGGGTGGGGCATCACTACAGTTCTCGGCAATTCCATTGAACTTGCTTGGCAAAAACAACAAAGCAGACTATATCGATACCGGCATCTGGTCTGAAAAAGCCTTGAAAGAAGCGCAGCGTTATGGCGATATCAATGTTGTAAAAGCGGGTATCCAAATTGATGGCAAATATGCGATCAGTACACAAAGCGAATGGAATCTTTCTGATGATGCAGCTTATGTGCATTATGCGGATAATGAAACTATTGGCGGTCTGCAATTTGCCTCAATTCCTGAAACAGACAAGCCATTAGTTTGTGACTATTCATCTAGCATTTTATCTGCACCCTTAGATGTCTCTAAATTTGGTTTGATCTATGCGGGTGCGCAAAAGAATATCGGGCCTGCTGGTTTAACGCTGGTGATCATTCGTGAAGATTTACTTGATCAAGCTAAACCTGAAATTCCAAGCATCTTGAAATATTCAGATCAAGCGAAAAATGGCTCAATGGTTAACACACCATCAACTTATGCATGGTACTTGTCTGGTCTGGTGTTTGAGTGGTTGCTAGAAAATGGCGGTGTAGATGCCATGCACAAAGTGAACCTTGAGAAAGCTAACTTGCTTTATGGTTATATCGATCAAAGCGATTTTTATGCGAATCCGATTGCAAAAGCAAACCGTTCGATCATGAACGTACCATTTACTTTGGCTAATGCATATCTTGAGAAACAGTTCCTGAAAGAAGCTGAAGCGCAGCATTTATTGAATCTTGCTGGTCACCGTTCGGTTGGCGGTATGCGCGCAAGTATTTATAATGCCGTGCCTTTAGAGGGCGTGCAGGCATTGGTGAACTTTATGGATGACTTTGCCAAACGCAATGGTTAATTCCTGAAACGAAAAAACCCAGCACAGGCTGGGTTTTTTATGAATACAATAATTTTAGAAAATAAAAGTATGCAGGATGAATCCGCAGATCAGCATCCCCAACATGAAAAAAAGGCAGGACATCATATCAATATTATAGCGGGAGCTAAGATGATGCTCGACCTGTTGTAATGTTTCTTCTTGCACGATTTTCATAGATATTTATTGTCCGATCTATTTATCGTTAATACTAATTTGTTGTGAGTATTTTTATCATAAAAAATTGATTAAATAAAGTACATTTTTAATTAAAGAGCATAAATTTCATTTTTATTTAAATATTAGATTTGTATGACAACAGATTATTTATATGAGAAATCAATCGCTTATTTTTACAAGGTTTTTAGGGTTATTTTAAATATTTAAAATGAATTTATTTGAATTTAAAAATGTGGATAACTCGGTTTTTAATGAATTTAAATAGATTATTAAGCCAGAAAATATGTATAAAAAATAATCAAAAATTAAAATGACAAATAAGGATATAGATGGATTAAAAGAAGATACCCATCAAAATGAATATCTTCTTTTTCTGTTTGAACTTAGGCCGCTTTTCTATAAATATTGGCCTGAATCCACAAGTTGCCACGAATATACTGGCCAATCTGGAAGTCTCTGTACTGGTCATTCCGCGTTGCAATCCGGATCAAGGTCGCAGGCTGGCCTTCATCATGAATGAGGGTGACATCATAAAGGGTATAGTCCTGACCCATAAACTGCATAGTCGTTTTACCGACAATATTGCCCTGGAACCAGGCTTCATCTTCCTGACCCATGGTTTCGCCGTATAGATAAGCCACCATTTTAGAAAAATCTACGGTTACAGGTTCTTTATCTTCTTCGCACTGCGGCTGCCAGGCATCAATCTGTTCCTGCAAATTATCCGGTGCTACACCATTATTGGCAGCCAGAATATCATTCAAGGCACGGTGGTGCTTGATCGAAGCCGGATCATCAACCACCAGATGTTCATGCTCGGCAACAGCTTCAAGCTCATAGGCCCAGGCATTCAGGTTCACCACATAAGGCTGGTCTTTTTCATAATGCGCATGATTGACGCTATACAGGCTGTCAAAAGCATAAATGATATTATTGGCACCCAAATTCAAACGTAATACCGCCTGAGTATTGGATTTACAGGAAATGATCCGGTCAATCGTGGCTTTTACCTGATACGGACTTTCAAAGCAGGGGAAGGCAGTTTTTACTGCTTGAGGTTTGTTGTTTTCGACGGCAATCACCTGACTCAACTGCACTGCAGCTTTGTTCGGCCCCTGAATCAGCCAGGTATCTCCATCCATATCACATTCTTGTGTACAAAGACCCATCGGCATCACAGGTGCATCGAGTGCTTTGCCTAACCACTGTGGAACGTCGCTACCGGGGTTTTCCGTGAGCAGGGTCCAGTGTTCGACATGACTACCGAAATTCTGATCATCAATGGTGATGATCTCTGGGCTATTCTGATTTTTCATATGCACAATTGATCTTGGATGACTTATTTATAGTTAATCGAGGGTCATTGCGATTTTTCAAGTCAATCGAATGAATTTAAAAATTAAAATGCAAATCATGTGAAGTCCATTTTATTCTGGATCGAGTTATTTTTGCCAGGCAGAGCATGTATATTTTGAAGTACACAGGGCAGATCTGCTACAAATGAAGTGATTTAACCATCAACCTGATCCTGCCAATTTGCTAGAATAAGCAGGATTAATACCTTAATGGGAAGCCCTGTGTTGCCATTCAAACTTTGGGTCGATGCCGATGCATTACCCCGTATTCTGAGAGATGTGATTATCCGTGCCTCGGATCGCTATCAGCTGGAAGTGACTTTTGTGGCCAATCAGCCGGTTGGTATCACACCTTCGGTCAGAATTAATTCAATTCAGGTAATGAGTGGGGCGGATGCTGCAGATAAAGAGATTATTCTGCGCATGAAAGAGCATGATATTGTCATGACCCAAGATATTCCCCTGGCGGCAGAAGTGATTGAAAAGGGCGGGATTGCGATTCATCCACGCGGTGAGGTGTATACCACAGCCAATGTCAAAGCGCGTTTGCATCTGCGTGACTTTATGGACAGCTTGCGCGGTGCCGGTGTGCAAACTGGTGGCCCGCCACCCATTTCAGAGCGGGATAAACGTGAATTCTCTAGCGCACTCGATCAAACCATTCAAAAACAAAAACGCAAGACTTCCGCGCTTTAAGCATTATTCAGAGTAATTCGCATGCCCACACAAACCAATATGATCGCCACCTATATTTTATTGGTGTTTATCTGGGCGACGACACCGCTAGCTATTGTCTGGAGTGTGACGGATTTGCATCCGCTCTGGGCTTTGGCATTGCGTTTCTTTTTGGCTTTGCCTTTTGCATTTGCCTTGTTGTGGCTATTTAAAACCCGTTTTCCCTTAGATAAATTATCCATGCACAGTTACCTGGCTGGCGCATGCAGTTTTATCGGCTCACAGATTTTCACTTATCTGGCCACGGATTATCTGAGTTCAGGCATTATTGCCCTGATGTTCGGACTGGTGCCGATTATTACCGGTTTAATTGGCCGTTTTGTATTTCAGCTTAAGCTCTATCCTTCGCAGTGGGGTGGTATGGCGATTGCCTTGCTGGGTCTGGGCATTATCTGTGTCGGTGGCAAAGATCAGCATATTCAGCCGATTGGCATAGGCCTGATGTTGCTCAGTGTTTTTATTTACTGTGTTTCGATGTTCTGGGTGAAAAAAGTTAATGCACCTCTCGAACCTATGGCACAAGCGGCCGGTTCTATTGCTGTTTCAGCGGTCATGGCCTGTGCCATGTTGCCATTTATCTGGCAATTTGCACCAACCCAGATGCCACAGGCTAAATCGCTGATTGGACTCAGTTATGCTGTAATCATGGCTTCCCTGATTGCGATGTTCTGTTATTTTAAACTGGTGCAAAAAATCAAGGCGACTACTTTGTCATTGACCACCGTATTGACGCCGATGCTGGCCTTATTTGTCGGGGTGATTCTGAATGATGAAAAATTATCGGGTGGGGCCGTGTTCGGTGTCATTATCTTACTGGCTGGTTTGTTGTTATATTTTTCCAGAGAAATTAAAGCGAGCTATAACGCTCGCCTTTCATCGTCCAGCAGTACTGACTAAAGCAGGAATTTAGGCAAAGTGAGCCTTGACGCATTCACCCAGTTTGACCCGGTCCTGTGGATGCATGGTAATAAAATAGGCACCGGTCCGGAATTTACCATTTTCTTCTTCACGGCTATAAGCAACCTGAGCGGTTGCGGCAATATGGAAGAAATTTTCCGGGTGGCTTAAAGTCACGTGCAGATAGGTGCCTTCCGTGATCGGGCGGTCACTAAAGAAGCTAAAACCGGTTTCTGAAAAGTTCACCTGCTCCGGTACAGGTAACATGCTTTGTACAATTGCGTCATACAAAGATCCGGTAATAAGGTTTAATTTTTGGTTGAATAAGGATAAGATTCGAGCAATTTGTTGATCTTTTTCAGATAATTGTTCTAATTCGTAGTTAACCGCGTGATCAAATTGATCTAGTTCTGCAAGTAGTAGAAAATAGCGGGGCAAGACAAAGTTAGAGTCATAAGGATCATTTAAGGCAACATCATCGGAAATAATCTGATAATTAATTCGTAAGGCAGCATCGATTCGAGACATAACGCGTCTTTCCGTGAATCCGTTTGGATGCTGTACATTTTCCATAATTTATTACCTCGGACTAGATGGTTATGTTTAAACCAATCTCGCTGTATATAGGGTTGAAATATACTCGCGCACGGCGTAGTAACCACTTCATTTCTTTTATTGCGTTGGTCTCAATGATCGGCCTCACACTCGGTGTGGCAGTCCTCATTACAGTGTTGTCTGTGATGAATGGTTTTGACCGAGAGTTAAAGAATCGTGTCTTAGGAATGATACCTCAAGCGACTGTTTCCTCAACACAAATTTTAACAAATTGGCCAGAACTTGCAAAGCAAATTGAAGGGCATGAGCATGTTCAGGGAGTCGCACCTTTTACTCAATTACAAGGCATGCTGACCGCACAGGGTCAGGTCGCCGGCATTATGGTCAGCGGGATTGAACCCGAGTATGAGAAAAAAGTTTCAATTATACAAAACCATATGGTTGAGGGCAGTATCGACAGCCTGAAAAAAGGTGAATTTGGTATTGTTTTGGGCAAGCAAATGACCGATGCCATGGGTGTGGGTTTAAATGACAATATTACTCTGGTTTTGCCAGAAGCCACCCCATCACCAGCTGGTGTCGTCCCGCGTTTCAAGCGTTTTAAAGTGGTGGGAATCTTCAGTATTGGTGCTGAAGTTGACTCGATGATGGGTTATATCGCTTTAAATGATGCCTCGACCTTGCTGCGTCTACCGGATGGTGCGCAGGGTGTGCGTATGAAGCTGGATGATATTTTCCTGGCACCACAAGTGTCTCAGGAAATTGTGCGTGATTTGCCGGGGAATTTCTATGCTTCGGACTGGACTTATACCCATGGTAATCTGTTCAGCGCGATTCAGATGGAAAAAGCCATGGTCAGCCTGCTTTTATTCCTGATCGTTCTAGTCGCGGCATTTAATATTGTGTCTTCACTGGTGATGGTGGTGACGGATAAAAAATCGGACATTGCCATTTTAAGGACTTTGGGGGCTTCACCTGCCACCATTACCAAAATCTTTATGGTGCAAGGTACCGTGATTGGGGTGATTGGAACTTGTGCAGGGGCCATCCTCGGGATTATTGCGGCAACCAGTATCAGTAGCTTTATTGGCTGGCTCAACAATACTTTAGGCCTGAATATGTTTGATGCCTATTTTATTAACTACTTACCTTCGTATCTGCGCTGGCAGGATGTCTTGGTGATTGTAGGCTTGTCACTGGCACTCAGTTTTGTCGCGACAATTTATCCGGCTTTACGTGCAGCAAAAATTCAACCGGCAGAGGCTTTGCGTTATGAGTAATCTGATTTTAGATGCCCAGAATATTCACAAATCCTTTACCGATGGCAAGGCCACTGTCGATGTGATTCGCGGCTTGTCGCTACAGGTAAAAGCAGGTGAGTTTGTTTCGATTGTAGGTTCAAGTGGTTCAGGCAAAAGTACCTTATTACATGTTTTGGGTGGATTGGATCGCCCGACGTCAGGTCAGGTCATGGTGAATGGCCGCCGTTTTGATACCTTGTCTGAAGCAGAACGCGGTTATGTGCGGAATGAGCATTTGGGCTTTGTTTATCAGTTTCATCACCTGTTGCCAGAATTTACGGCACTGGAAAATGTGGCCATGCCACTGATGTTACGCGATAATATGAAATTCAAGGAAGCTAAACAGCAGGCCGAATATTTACTGGAACGTGTTGGTCTTTCGCATCGTCTGACTCACAAGCCGGGTGAATTATCCGGAGGTGAACGTCAGCGTGTAGCCTTGGCGCGCGCAGTAGTCGGTAAACCTAAACTGATGATGGCCGATGAACCGACCGGAAATCTAGACCGCAAGACTGCAGCAAAGATTTTTGAACTGCTGACCGAATTGCAACGTGAGTTCAATATGGCGATGCTGATTGTGACGCATGATGAACAGCTAGCCCATGCAGCAGATCGGATTTTACATATGCAGGATGGTCTCTGGATTGAACCATAAATAACGAGAATATTCGCATTTGATTGAAGCTCACTCCGGTGGGCTTTATTATTGGGCAAAATAATAACAAGACAGAATAAGATTCAATGTTGCAGTGGCTATGTATTGGCTGGATTTTAGGCCTTGCGTGTATGGGGAAAAGTTTCCTGTCTGTTCAACTGAGCGGAACGGCAGTTTTGATCGTTGCGCTGTTGTGGTATCTGTGTTGCCATAAATTAAAGCTCATCTTGAATACACCACTGCGAAGCTTGTTGATCACTGGATCAAGCCTGCTTTTGGGACTATTTTTAGGTCATGCTTATGCCAATCTGCAATTGGCTGAACGTTTATCCAAACGAGAGCACGAGGTCTCTGAAAAAGAAATCGTGGTCTATATCAAAGAGCTGAATAAACTGGGCGATCAGAATATCCAGCAAGCCCTGCATGTGCTTAACCCTGATGGCACTACAGTCAAATGGATGGGTTTTCTGCCAGTTTCAGATCCTGTCACATCCAGTTTAGTAAATGATGAAACCAAACAGCAGACTCTTGAACTGGAACACTATTATTTATTACAAGGCCAGATTAGACCTAACCATAGTTATGCCACACCGGGTGCTTTTGATGCAGAAAAGTGGGCATTGCAGCAAAATGTTATGACCGGTTTCCGGATCAAAAGCATTCAGGAGTTGCAACCGCAACAACTCTATGCACTAGGTCATGGCAAATATCTACGCCAGCAACAAAAGTTGGATCAGCGATTTTTGCTTTGGGTAGAGCAACAGCGACTGGCTTTAAGAGAGTTTGTGGCCAGACAGCCGGTACAGCAGAAAGGCTTGTTACTGGCTTTATTAAGCGGTGATGAAAGTTTTTTGGATCAAGCAACTGAGCAGAAATTCCAGCGTTTTGGCATGAGTCATTTACTGGCGATTTCCGGACCGCATGTGCTGATCTTTGCTTTTATCGTCTGTGGCACCTTGCAATATCTGATTTCAAGGTACGTACCGCAGATTTATCTGAAATGGCCAAGGCAGTATTTTTTGAGTCTGCCTTTTTTGTTATGTGTATTGCTGTATTGTGCCTTTGTCGGTTTTGAAATTCCGGCGTTACGCACTTTACTGATTTGTGTGATTGTGACTTTTACGCTGCTGCTCAGGCAAAGTATGCAGCCATTAAAACTGCTGATTTTAAGTGCTGCCTTATTGTTGCTCTTTGATCCTTTTAGCATTTTGTCGGCCGCATTCTGGCTGTCTTATGGGGCCTGTTTTGTCTTGCTTCGGATCTATCAAACCATTCAGCAGCAACCGCATCAAACAGTACAAACAGCATTACAACGACTGTATTTTGCAATAAAAGTTTTGATGGAGTCGCAGTGGAAAATCTTTCTGGCCCTGTTTCCCTTAATGATGTTGTTTTTTAAGCAGGTGGCTTGGATTACCCCGCTAAGCAACCTGGTGGCTATCCCGTGGATTGGCCTGCTGATAGTTCCCGTAGATATTCTGGCGGCTTTATTATTTTTCATTTCTGAACCACTTTCGAGTCTGCTGTTTCAGCTCAATGATATTTTTATTCATATACTGCTGGCATTTTTGAATCTGCTTGATCGGCTGTTTGCACCGCAACTGATTCCTGTGGCCATGAATGTCTGGATGATTGCTCTATGTATTTTGGGCTTATTAATTGTCTTTTTGCCGCGTGGCTTAGTGCCCAAAAGCTGGACAGCACTTGCCTGTTTACCACTGTGCATTCCTCAACTTAATCAGCATGCATTTCAGCTGTCTGTTCTGGATGTCGGGCAGGGACAGGCCATCTTCATTCGGGAAGGGCAAAAGAGCATGATGATCGATATGGGCGGTTATTATAATGAAGAAAAATTCAGTATTGGTCGGCAAGTGATTATGCCATTTTTGTCTGTGCAAGGTGTTGGAGAACTGGATCAACTGATTTTGACCCATCTGGATCAGGACCATAGCGGTGCATATCACAGCATTAAAGATCAACTAAACATCCGACAAGTGTCATCCAATCAGATGCCTGAAACAGCTGCTTCTTCAAGTTTTCAGTTTTGTTATGCAGGACAGCAGTGGCAATGGTCTGAGACGATTAACTTTAAAATTCTGGCACCTCGGCAGCAGCAGTTAAATACGCCAAACTTCAATAAAAACGACCGCTCTTGTGTGATATATCTGCAAGTTAAAAATGCCGGACCGTATCAAAACTTTTTACTGATGGGGGATGCGGGTTGGGAAACTGAATATCAGCTGCTCCAAGACTATCCCGAACTTCAGGTCGATGTGCTGGTACTCGGCCATCATGGCAGTCAGCACAGTTCAGCCTATCAATTTTTAGAAGTTTTGCAGCCTAAACTGGCGATTGCCTCGGCTGGGAAATTTAACCGTTATGGCCACCCGAGCCAACTGACGCAGCAACGGTTAAAAGCTCTTAATATTCCATTATTGACCACGGCAGAACAGGGGAGTGTGCACTTCCAGCAACAAGGCTCAAAACTGGTGCTTTCTGCCGAACGACATGGATGGCAGTGGTTGTATCGTCAGCCTTTAAGTGACTGATTCCAATATGGGCGAAACTTCATGTAGTTCTTGTGTTCTCAACGCATTTACTTTGTTCAGGGCTTGTTCATGTTCAAGTTTATAGAGATTTCCTAAGTCTTGATGCGCATTAAAACGTTTATAACTCCAGTGATAATGTTCCGGATGGCGACGAATTAAATTTTCAATACTATTGATAATGACTTGCGTGCCTTGATTGGCATTGCCACTATAAATTTTTTCATCAACCGTTTCGATAAAGATATCGAATCCATCATCAGTATTACGCAAGGCATATAAAAACAGGGCACGCGCTTTGGTCTTTTGAATCAGTTTAGCACTCAAATTACTCGTGGCCAAAGGCACGCCGAAATAGGGAATATATTCACCACCGATATTCGGGGTATGATCCGGCAGGATGACCGTAGTGCCGCCTTGTTTTAAGGCCTTAAAAATCTGACGGACGCCCGATTCATCAGTCGGTACCAGATGCGCCTGTTCCCGGCTACGGGCAGCCCGTACAAATTGATCTGCAGCCTGATTTTTCACCGGTTTGTACATAATGGTCATTGAAGTGAACTGGGCAATATAGGCATTCATAATTTCCCAGGTACCAAAATGCGGCACAATTAAAACCAGTCCTTTATTTTGTGCAAGGGCATCATGAAGTAGATCTTCGCCAATGACGCGATGAACGCGTTTAAGATTTTTCTGATTGCTTGAGCCCCAAATAGTAAAGAACTCGAAATATGACATTAATTCATTGCGAACCGCAGCACGGTTAATCTGTTCACGTTCCTGATTGGACAGTTCTGAAAGACTGATTTCAAGGTTCAGACGAATGACTTCCGAAGTTTTAGTGACTTTAAAACTGTTCACAATAAAGGCCAGAATACGGGCCATCCAGCGAGAAACCGGAAGCGGTTGGCGGCTAATGTATTTGAGTAATCCGTAAGCTGAATTCCGTGAGCCCTGTTTCGTCATTGATTTCGTCTAAGTACAAAAAAAGAGAACAAAATTTATTATAGGCGAAAACGTTTTGTTTAGACAGAATTACCCGATTCAGTGTATATAATGGATTCAATATAAATCAATTTATTGGATTATTTATGTCCGATTGGCCACCAAAACCTGAAAATCAAATACAAAATACGCAACAGCCAGTTCAACCGACTGGCCCGGAATGGAAACTGCTGGAAAAAGCAGTTTTAGCTTCGGTCGAGGAGCAGCGCCGTGCGCGCCGTTGGGGAATTTTCTTTAAATTCCTGACTTTTGCTTATCTGCTTGTGGTTATTCTGGCATTGGGCAAGAGCTGTAGTTCAGTCTCGTCAGATGCCAGCGCTGGTGCGGGTTCTCATATTGCAGTCGTGGATATTGTGGGTACGATTGCAGCCGACAAGCAGAGTGTCAACAGTAGCAATACCATCAAATCATTGAAAAAAGCCTTTGAAAATAAACAAAGTAAAGCAGTGGTGCTGAATATTAACTCACCTGGCGGTTCACCGGTACAGTCGGATGAAATCTGGCAGGAAATTCAGTATCTTAAAAAACAGCATCCTGGTAAAAAGCTTTATGCTGTGATCGGTGATACCGGTGCTTCAGGTGCTTATTATATTGCTTCAGCTGCGGACGAAATTATTGTTAATCCATCGAGTCTGGTCGGTTCAATTGGGGTGATCATGCCGAATTATGGCGTGACTAATCTGTTGCAAAAATTAGGTGTCGAAGATCGCACCATGACCTCAGGCGAAAATAAAGCTTTGCTGTCGATGACTCAGCCAGTTGATCCTGCGCAAAAAGCTCATGTACAGGGTGTGCTAGATAATGTGCATGGTCACTTTATTAATGCAGTGAAACAGGGACGTGGGGCTAAGTTGAAATCCAATGATCCTGCCATTTTCTCTGGCTTGTTCTGGACCGGTGATCAGGCAGTGAAATTAGGGATTGCGGATCGTATCGGTGGTTTAAATACTTTAAAACGTGAATTGAAAACTGAAAAAGCGTTGAATTACACTATTGAATATAGTCCATTTGAATCCGTGTTGGGTCGTATGGGTTCATCGATTGGGGATGGAATTGCTTCTTCGGTTGCACAGAAGCTTCAGTCAGAAAATAGCACGACACTGCAATGAAACCATTGATTCATTTCGCGCACGCCAATGGCGTGCCATCCAAAGTCTATCAAAAGCTGTTTGATGGATTACAAGATGATTACGATGTTATCTATGTGCCGCTTTTAGGGCCAGACAAGCGTTATCCGGTTGATAACCATTGGAAAAGCCTGACCCAGCAAGTGATTGACAGTATTGTACGTCAGTCACATGGGCGACCTGTCATTGGTCTGGGGCATTCTTTGGGATCTGTGTTAACTCTGCAGGCGGCTTTGCAGCGTCCGGAACTGTTTTCACAAATGATCATGCTGGACCCGCCGATGATTATGGGCAAAGAAGCCTTTGCCTTGCATATTGCGAAAACTTTTCGCTTAAAAGCATTGGATAAAATGTCTCCGGCCGGTCTGTCCAAACGCCGTCGTGACCATTGGGATTCACGTGAACAAGCCGCTGAATTGCTGCGCCCTAAAGGTTTTTATCAGGATTTTGATGCAGATTGCTTCCAAGCTTATATTGACCATGCCTTGCAGGATGATCCCATCCGGGGTGGGGTAGAACTCACTATTCCTAAAATGGATGAGGTCGCAGTCTTTAGAACCAATCCGTCACTATGGTGGTTGCCTCAGGCAAAACCCAAAATTCCTGTGCATTTAGTTGTGGCTAAGAAAGGTCCATTTCTGGCCCGCAAGTTCCCGCAGCAAGTGCAAAAGAAATTTGGTATTCCTTTTACCGTGGTGGATGGTGGACATATGTTCCCATTGGAACAACCTGATCAAGTAGCTGGCTTGGTCAAACAGCTGATTCAGCAACAGTCTGCTTGAATTATTGAATATATTGGAAATAAAAAAACGCATCCGAGGATGCGTTTTTTTATATCTAAATTTTTTTAGAACTTGCAGAATTGAACAGGCGCTTGCATTTTCTCATTTCGATATAACACACCATCTTTAGTATGTTGAATCGTTCCGCTACAAATCCATTCTACGACTTGTGGATAGATCACATGCTCGAGGCTATGCACACGTGTTGCCAAACTTTCTACCGTATCATGATGAGAAACCTTGAGAACACCTTGGGCAAGCGCTTGGCCTGCATCCAGTTCAGCCGTAACATAATGCACCGTACAACCGTGCAGAACATCACCGGTATTGAGTACACGCTGATGCGTATGCATGCCTTTATAATTAGGCAGCAGGGAAGGATGAATATTCAACATTTTTCCTTCCCAGGCTTTCACAAATTTTTCACTTAAAATTCGCATAAAGCCGGCAAGCACGACCAGATCCACATCCCAGTCCAAAAGCTGTTGATGCATCACATCATCAAAAGCTTCACGATTCGGATATTGCTTGTGTTCAATAACTGCAGTCTGAATGCCTGCCTGTTGTGCACGCGATAAAGCAAAGGCTTCAGGTTTATTGGAAATTACGCCCACAATTTGCCCTGAAAGATTGGCATCCATCAAGGCTTGCAGATTTGATCCACTACCCGAAACAAGTACAGCAATTTTAGTCATGCGAAATTACGCAAAGATCACACGAATTTTTTCGTCTGCACCTGCAACTGATTCAGCATTGTCTTGAATCTGACCCATCGCCCATGCTTTTTCGCCAAGCTGGTTGAGTAATTCAACAGTTTTGTCTGCATCAGCGGCATCAACAACAAGTACCATGCCGACGCCACAGTTGAAAGTACGATACATTTCAAATTGTTCTACGCCGCCTTCACGTTGTAGAAGCTTGAATAGCTCAGGCCACTCCCAAGAAGATTCATTCACAAGCGCTTGAGCACCGTTTGGAAGTACGCGCGGCAAGTTACCTGGTAAACCACCACCCGTGATGTGTGCCATCGCATGCACATCAACGTGTTTTAACAGTTCAAGAATTGGTTTGACATAAATACGTGTTGGTTCCATTGCAGCATCTGCAAGTGGGCGACCATCCACGATCTGATTCAGGTCAACGTTTTTCACGTCCAGGATTTTACGAAGCAGTGAGTAGCCGTTTGAGTGCGCACCTGAAGAAGCTACACCAATTAAAACGTCACCCGCTTTGACTTTAGAGCCATCAATAATTTTGCTTTGCTCAACAACACCGACACAGAAACCTGCAAGATCGTAATCTTCGCCTTCATACATGCCTGGCATTTCAGCAGTTTCACCGCCAACTAATGCACAGCCAGCAAGTTCACAACCAGCGCCAATACCAGTGACTACATTTGCAGCAACATCAACATTTAAGTGACCAGTTGCATAATAATCAAGGAAGAACAGTGGCTCAGCACCACAGACAAGAAGGTCATTCACGCACATTGCAACCAGGTCTTGACCAATTGTGTCATGACGGTTCAAATTCAGTGCCAGACGTAATTTTGTACCAACACCATCTGTGCCAGATACGAGAACAGGTTCTTCATAACCTTTAGGAATTTTACAAAGTGCACCAAAGCCACCTAGACCGCCCATAACTTCGGGACGTGAGGTACGCTTAGCGACAGATTTGATACGATCGACTAACGCGTCGCCCGCCTCAATGTCGACACCTGCATCTTTGTAGCTTAAACCAGTGTTTGGGGTAGAAGTTGAGTTGCTCATAATGAAGTCTCCGCATTCGCGGGTGCGATTATAACCTGAATATGTAAAACTCTTATGGTATTTGTGGCCTAAAATGCTATCTTTATTAAAATATTTTAATTTTTAGAATGATTAATAGAGAAAAGGCAAGATTCTATGGTCGATCGTACTTTACGGCGCATTCTTATACTTGCTGGTATAGCATTGATACTTTGGGTTTTATATCTGCTTAAACCAGTTGTAGTTCCTTTTGTTGCAGCTTTTCTAATTGCTTATTTATTTAGCCCCTTGGTTAATGTTTTGCACCGCATTGGGCTGGCTCGATGGCTCTCGATCAGTATCGTATTTATCGGGATTGGGATCGTGGTTACATTGGTGATGTGGTATCTGGTGCCACTAGTCTGGCAGCAGCTGATGTATGCGCGTGATAGCATTCCGGCCGGGATTCACTGGATCAATTACACGTTCCTACCTTGGCTTTCCGATAGCTTTAATCTGGTTCCGATGGAGATCGATACTGACCAGATTTCCTCAGTAGTAATGGACTATGTCCAGACCAATTATAGTGCTGACAGTATTCAGGCAATGCTGCTGAAACTGGCACAATCTGGTCTGAACTTTATCCAGATTGGTGGCACGATTGTCCTGATTCCGATTATTGCCTTTTATTTCTTGCTGGATTGGGATCGTATGTTAGACAGCTTACGCCGTCTAATTCCCCGTCCTTATGAAAAAACAACCTTAACTATTGTGAGTGAATGTCATAGTGTGTTAGGTGCCTTTGTCAAAGGTCAGTTCCTGGTCATGGTTCTGCTGGGCGTAGTCTATGCAGTGGGACTGCAACTGATTGGCCTAGAGATTGGCTTGATCATTGGGATGATTGCCGGATTGTGCAGTATCATTCCGTATCTTGGTTTTGCGGTTGGAATTATTGCCGCAGTCATTGCAACCTTTTTCCAATTTGGAATCGACTGGTGGCAACTGGTATTGGTCGGGATTGTCTTTATGGTCGGGCAGGCCGTCGAAGGCTATATTCTGCAACCGTTCTTGCTAGGTGATAAAATTGGTCTTTCTCCTGTAGCTGTAGTATTTGCAGTTCTGGCAGGTGCACAACTGGCCGGTTTCTTGGGCATGCTGATTGCCTTACCGGTGGCAGCCGTGATTGTGGTACTGCTGCGGCATATCCGTGAGTATTATGAACATACGCCATTTTATGGTGATCGGGCTGTTATCATACAAGATGCATCTACCGGTTCAATCAATATTGAAACAGCAGACTTAGATGTTGATATTGAAATGAAAAAGCCACAGAAAAAACCGCTGCAAGCAGAGGAGAACTCAAGTAAAATTCATGATCCACATCGTAAAGACTCATAAGGCCAAAAAATCGTATGCGTCAATTGCAGTTAGATATAGAACCTCAGCTCGATGCCCGAATCAGTGATTTTTCAGGGCCGGGTTGGGGGCATGTCATTGATGCTGTCCGTCAATTACATGCAGGCCTGATCAACCAATTTTATGTCTATGGGGGAGCCGGTACAGGTAAAAGTCATTTGTTGTCTGCCATCTGTGACTCTTATCTGGAAGTAGGTAAATCTGCAATTCAGGTATCTTTGCTTGAGCTTTTAGATGCACCGACTGAGGCGATTACTTCTCTAGATCGTTTTGATCTGGTAGCACTTGATGATATCGAAGCGATTAGTGGCGTACCCCATTGGCAACGCGCAGTATTTCACTTGATTAATTATAATAATGAAGGTGGTGGGCAGTTGGTGTTTTCGTCACGTTTTGCACCTATCGAACTCAAACTCGAATTGCCAGATTTACAATCCCGTCTCACGCAGGCGGTCAGTACCCGTGTTCCGAGTGGCAGTTTGTATGCTGATCGCTATGCGCTGGTTTCCTCGGTACTCGATCGTCGTGGGATCCATTTAGACCCTCAAATCTTTGACTATTTACTAGGCCATGGGCCACATCAAACTTCAGTGCTGCTTCAAAGATTAGAGCAGATTATTCAATTGCTTAAAGGGGAAAAATTGAAAGTCAGCAATGCTAATCTGCGGCAGATATATGCCTTGATTGACGAATATCGGTAAAATATAAAAATTCTTGAGTAATTACTCAGTCTATGACACAGTAAGGCAAAATAATTCGCTGTTGCAAGGATTCTGCAACTTTAGAAGAAAAAGAAAGAAATAAAAATTAAGGAGAAGGTTATGCTCAAGAAGAGCATAGGCATAGCTTTGCTATGTATAGCGGGGCAGTCGTATAGTGCAGATATTATTGTAACCACTACAGAAGATATTGAAAAAGATGACAAGGAATGTTCACTTCGAGAAGCTGTTGAGTATGTTAACCGTGGCTTAGCTAAATCAGGTTTTATGGGGTGTGGTGGGGAGAACTCATCCAGTACCATTATTTTAAAAGAAAAAAATACCTATGTGTTGAACCAGCATATCGCGATTAAAAAATCTCTTACCATCCGTGCGGTCGCAGAAAGTGATGGCGAATTCAGTACGGATGAAAAAGCATTAGGCTTGCATAATGCTCATATTCAAATGAAAGGTACTGATAACCTTTTCCGGATCAACAGTACAGATACATTGGTTCAGTTAAATTTGAAAGAACTGGATCTTGAAGGCTGTGGTAAAACCAGTTGTGCTGAAAAAGGTGGCCTAATTTATAATAAAGGTCAGCTAATTCTAGAATATAACCGTCTATTTAATGCTGCTGCCAACTTGGGTGGGGCAATTTATAATGCTGGCAAGTTTGGTCAGAACTTAACAAGCCGTGCACAAATTAAAAATAGTCTGATCGAAAATAATAAAGCCCAACGAGGCGGGATCCTGTATAGCGAGCTACCTGCTTTCCTCATTTATCAAAGTGTACTTAAAAATAATCAGACACTGGATAATTCCGCGACCAATATTTATAGCGCGGGACAGTTTGCTGACTCCAGTAAAGATCAAGGTATTAGTGGGGAGGTATTAAGTAGTACGATACTAAAAAATAAGGGTGTATTTATTAATGTCCTGGACGGGATGGGATTGAATAATCTCACCATAGTTGACAATGAAAATACTGCTTTAAATATCCATGCACCGTATGGAAGAGCTTATGTAGCGAATAGTATTATTTTAAGAAATGGTACACAGGATTGCCAAATTATCACTGGTGATAAGTCTGTGTCGCAAAATAATCTGCTGACAGCCTCGTGTGGTGTAGGGGATGCCGTCGCGCCGAACCAGTTCTGGAATGGTACACGACTTTTTGCTGAATCCTCAGATAAAAGTGAAGGTATTTGTCAGACCCTACAAGAAAATAATAATGCCATACTTTGTCCATATAGCGTTCCTAAAGGACAATTTCTCGGTTATATGCGCCCACGAATTTTGTTGAACTATATCCTTGTGAGTGAATCACCGATTGTGAATAGAGGCACAGGATTGAGTTTAGCAAATCCAACGGTAGCATGTGAAGCGGCAGATCAGCGCGGGATCAACCGTTTGATGGATAATCTGTTTTGTGATCGTGGTGCTGTTGAAATCACGATACCAATCTCAGGCAGTCTGGTGGGACAAGATCTGTTAAAGGGTGAAATTGCCAAGTTTTCAATTGAATCTTATCTGGGAGATAGTGATTTAATTCCAAAAGAACAGTGTAATGCCATTGTTGGTCAGAATCCGACGGGGGAGCCTTGGCAAGATGGCTGTTTGAAAGTGGTACAAACCAAAACAGCTTCCAAGGGTAAAACAATCATCGATATTCATGGCAATGTCGTTTATACCCCGGATTCTACCTGGCATGGAGCAGATATTTTCGAACTACAAGTGGTGACCTCATCGACACGGTTTAATAAAAGTAAACCTTATTTGACTATTACTACTCAAATTGTTCAGGAGCCAAAAAATGAAATGGAAGACAAAGCAGTCAAAACTTCAGGCGGCTCATGGGGTGGTGGTGGGCTACTGATTTTACTCGGATTAATAGGTTTACGCCGTGGATTAAAAGATTAAGGAAAAATCATGAAAAATTATAAAAAAGGACTGCTTGCGGCCATGATTTTATCTGCCATGAGTTTGATGGCAGCCGAAGATAAAACGATATATGTAACTACTTTTGCTGATGAAGATGGCGAGAATAATAATGCCTGTTCTTTGCGAGAAGCCATTAAAACTGCAAAACTGGATAAATCTTATGGCGGATGTAATGTAGGACGTACGCTTCGATTGGATGGTTCAGCTGCAGATGTGATTCAGCTTGAAGCAGGCGAGTACAAATTAGATAAAGAGCTGATCGTAGAGTCAGCGCTCAAAATTTATGGGAAAACTCCGCTTAACTATGCTAGTCGTAGTCCGATTACGCTGTTATATCCAACCCGGGAGGCTTTAAAAAGTACTATTTCAGGCCAGGGGAAAACCAGATTATTTAATAGTATGGCCAGCCAATCCAGTCTGGAAATTCATCATCTGATCTTAAAGGATGGTTATGCAGCAATAAATACCTTGGATAAAGGTAATGGCGGTACTTTTTATGTAGCTGGGCCTTTAAGTATTAATACCAGTGAAATAGTAAATTCCCGAGCAGCTGCAGAAGGTGGGGCGATTTATAGTGTAGCAATGAATACGGAAAGGAATATTGTCATTCAGGATTCTTTGATTCAAAAAAATCAGGCGAGTTCATATGGTAGTGTTTTGGCGATGGACTGTCAGGGAAATTTAGGGACAACTCAAACCAATGTGAAAATTAATTCCAGTAGTATTGTTAAAAACGGTTCAGACACTACTAACAGTATTATTGATTTTTGTGGCTATGCCACAGTAGAAATTGTTAACTCTACTATTGCGAAGAATACTGCAAGTACTACAGGACATATTGTGCGTATGACGAATGAAGTTAATCGTCCCCTCAGTAAATTCTCCAGTTTAACTGCATTAAGTAATACTATTGTTGAAAATACAGCCCAATCTACTTTATTTTATGACAATACCGGTTTTAGATATTTTAATTTCAATGTTTTAGCCTTTAACCAAGGCCTGTCTTGTGAATATGCCTTAAATCAGGGGAATCCGACCAAGGCACAACGTGTTGAATTTTCTACAATTCGAAATGCAATTCAAACGACTGGGCCATCACGTTGCGTATTGCCAGAATTAGACGAAGATACTACTTCAAATAATCTTGATGTCTCTAACAATATAATCAGCAGTTTATTAACAAATTATATTGAGCCTGCTATTGATAATCGCTATTTAGGGCTATATTACCCGCGTGATAATCAGACCGCAACGGATTTGGTAGATATCGGAGTGAGTGGCTGTATTGAACAAGACCAGCGTGGTATTGATCGTGTGATTGGATCCACATTAACATTTGATCCAAGTGCAAAAAATACTTGCGAGATCGGCTCAGTTGAAATCCGACGTTTGACTGCAGCCGATATTACGGACTTGCAAAATAAGAGTTTGGTAGAACTCAATGACTTTTATCAGGAGAATATAGATGATCTCGAAGAAATCATTGCTGATAAAAATACTCCAGAAAATGAGCTTCCTGGTTTAAAGGAAGAATTGAAAAGTTATCAGGATTTGCTTAAATATACCAAGCAATATCAGAAATATCGTGCAATCTATATTAATCCTTTTATCTTGGCTATGCCTCAAGAAACTCTAACCAATGATAAGATTCAAATTAAAGCCTTAAATTCAGAAAATTATGAGGTCAGTGTAAAAACTTTAGGTGTTGGTAAGTTAATTGGTACTGGTAATTCGACCACTGTGGAAGGAAATCCCAATGATCCAAATCTTAAATGTGAGTGGAAACCTGATTTAAACCGGATCATGATGTATCGCACTGATGGTAAGCAGACCAGTTCGGTTGATATGGAGTTCTGTAGTTATACACTTAAAGACCAGGCTACAGGTGTAAGCAGTGCTGGCCTCTTAAGAGCAGCTTTTAACAACATTGCACCAATTGCAAAAGATGATGAATATCGGCTTAGTCCAGAGAATAATCTTACAGTGATGGTAAATCCGCTTGAAAATGATAGTGATGATGGGGATGGGCCTCTACCATCAGGAAAGTCGGCTTTTTATCAAGATAAAGATGGAAAAGAGATCCCGATTCATATTGTTAAGCTGCCTGCGGGAGTTTCACTGAAGGCAGAGCGACAAGGAGCCTGTCCTGATACCTACCAAAATCAGACCTGTTATGGTGGACAGCTGACATTTAGTGTAAAAAATAATTTAAGCCAGGCAAATTACAGCATGGATTATGCGATTTTTGATGCTGATGAAAAAATGTCAGAAAAAGCGACAATCTTGTTACGTAATACAGTTAAAAATACGAATACGTCCTCAAGTGGTGGTGGGGCAATTGGAATGTGGGGGCTACTAGGATTATTAGGGCTTGCAGGTTATCGACGCTTAAGAAAATAAAATATGATTGAAACATCAAAAAAGCCTCCATATGGAGGCTTTTTTATATTAAATTTTTAATGCGAGTTAGGCTGCTGAGTCACTTGCTGATATTTGAGAATGTATTCTTCGCGAATGGCAAGGCGTTGCTCAGGAGACGCTTTTTGCATACGTGCGCCCAGTTCTTTGCGTTCCTGACTGCTCATCATTTGCCAAGTCTCACGCATTCTTTGTTTTTCCGCATTAGGGAGTTGAGTAAACCAGTCCATACGCTGCTGTAAGCTAACACGTTGTTGTTCGGGGATTTCTTTTAGAGATTGGTAACGTTTAATCAGTGCCAATTGTTCAGAATCAGAAAGACTATCCCAAGTATCAGTTACTTGGGTATTCGCATCTTTGGAAAATAGCCAAAAACGTTCAAATCCTGCAAAGCTGGTTTGCAGAAAACTGAATGCACAAAAAGCAATCACCAATTTTTTAGCTGCCATGTGGAACTTTGTCCTCACCTAAAACCATTAACATTTCTAAATCTTCAAGCATTTGCGGAGACAGTTTTGGGACTGACACCATTTGAGTTTGCGGTTCGTTATGGTCCGAAAGATTCGGTAATACCACAACGCCTGCAATCGCAGCTGCCAAAGCAAAACCTGACATTTTTAGAAATGCAAAGCGTGAGTGTTTTGAATCCTGAATTTCTTCAAGAACATGGTGCATGACAACAGGTTTGTCTTTATGTTGTTGTGCCAGTCCATCAAGTTTGGAAGTTACTTGTTTTAAGAAATCATCTTGATTCATTCGGATGACCCTCCCAGATATGGATTTAAATGTGCTAAAGAGGCACGTAAGCCTTGGATAGCACGGTGATAATGGGTTTTTACACTGCCTTCTGTGCAGTTCATAATTTGTGCGGTGGTATGCGTATCAAATCCTTCCCAGGCTCTGAGCATAAATGCCTGCTGCTGACGCACAGGCAATTTTGCAATCGCTTCCTGGATTTCTTCAGCAGTGACTGCCTGATCGAGAAAGTCCAGCGGCGTTGGTGTTGATTCATCGACGACATCATCAAATTCAATTTCGTCATCATCGAGACTGACTTTTTTGAAAAATGAAAACATTTGACCACGCCGTGACTCTTTACGACGCCAGTCCTGTAACTTGTTGTTGAGAATGGTATAAAACAGGGGATACCATTCTTCAGTGCTTTTTTCTGCATAGGATTTGTGTAAGGAAATGAAAGCTTCCTGAACCAGATCCATAGCAATACCATGATGACCTTGAGTCGCACTTTCCATCATCACCAAGGCACGCCCAGTCACATCCTGCATAAAATTCTTCAGACGTGCTTCAGCCGTACTCTTCAGAATACTTACATCGTGTGTTTGCAACTGTTTTGGTGCTAAATCCATAGAGATGGAAAATCCTGTCATTGGACACCCACCATTATTCCCAAGTTCATAATCATATAACGTTGGGAATCCTGGTTTGGTTGACAATTAAGTTTATTATTTTTGTAGTTTAATCTATTTTATACACGGGCAGGGCCGTATTAAAACACTGTAACCTAAATCCCTAATTAGATACGTTGACGTACCATTTCAAAGAAACAGATCGAACCGGCAATTGCGACATTCAGTGATTCCTGACCTCCAGGTTGCGGAATGCTAACGGCTTCAGCATGTTGCATCGCATAATCAGACACGCCTTGGCCTTCATTACCCAGAATCCACACGCAAGGTTTACGTAAGTCTTTTGAATACAGGCTTTCAGCACGGTGTGAGCTGGTTACATAGACAGGGATTTGAAATTGCTCAAGAATTTGTTCAAGCGCAATATTTTCAAAGGTTTGCAGCGTGAAATGTGCACCCATACCGGCACGTAATACGCGTGGAGACCAGAGCGATGCAGACCCTTTGGTACATACAATCTGTTCAATACCGGCAGCAGCAGCAGAGCGAAGCAGGGTGCCTACATTACCCGGATCCTGTACATTTTCCAGAATCAAAGTGTCTGCTTTAAAATCCAATGCATAATTTGCTGTTGGTAAAGTCACCACAGCTAAACAGGCTAAAGATGTTCCTAAGGTACTTAAATCTTTGTATAAAGACTCGCTTAGAACAAAGACCATACCTGTGTATTTTGCGAGAATTTTCTCGAAATCAGGATGTGAAAGTGCATGTTCAGTGGTGAAAATAGAATCAATTTTACGGTTTTCATGTAACCAGGCGAGAGACAGATGCGTGCCTTCTAAAACCGTTTGACCTTGTTTTTTACGATAGGTATTTTGTTCGATTAAACCACGTAAGTGTTTAATCTTTGGATTGTCTTTTGAATCAAGAAAAAAAGTTGGCATGGGGGATATAATCCACGGCAGCCGATTCAATATCGACTGCCGCTATAAAAATTAGTTGTGGTAGCTGGTCACAAGATCAACTTCGTTTTTAGAACCAATGATCACTGGCACACGTTGATGTAGATCTGTCGGTTCGATCTCAAGAATACGCACACGACCTGTAGTTGATGCACCGTCAGCCTGTTCCATGAGCATGCTCATTGGGTTAGCTTCATACATTAAACGCAGACGGCCAGCTTTAGCCGGATCTTTAAGGTCATATGGATACATGAAGATACCGCTACGGCAAAGAATACGGTGAATGTCGCCCACCATACAAGCAACCCAACGCATATTGAAGTCTTTTTCACGAGGACCGGTTTTGCCTGCTAACAATTCATCGATATAACGCTGTACTGGTGCTTCCCAATGACGTTGATTCGACGCATTGATCGCATATTCTTTAGTATCTGCAGCTACCTGAATTGCTTCAGAAGTCAGTAGGAATTCTTGAGTCTCAGGGTCATAGGTAAAGAACACTACGCCTGCGCCGACGGTCAATGCCAACATGGTCGATGGACCATAAAGCACATAACCTGCAGCTACCTGATGAACACCGGCTTGCATAAAGTCTTCTGCCTGAGTCACGGCATTTTTTGCAGGAAGAATCGAAAAAATGGTACCAACACACATATTGATGTCGATATTGCTTGAACCGTCTAATGGATCGAACAATACCAGAAATTGACCATTTTCTTGTGCAGGGGTGAATTCATCCAGTTCTTCTGAGGCCAAACCACCCACATTTGGATGTTGCTGCAAGGCATCAATCAAATAGTCATTAGAAATGACATCCAGCTTCTTTTGCTCTTCGCCTTGAACGTTTTCATGCTGTGCACTTCCCAATACACCCGCTAAAGCACCTTTTTGCAGTAATTGATCAATGTCTTTGCAAGTGTTTGCAATCGTTTCAATAACTTGTGCAAGTTCAGGTGTGAGATTCCCGCTTTGTTGTTGTAAAAACTGGGATAAAGTGCGGTATGACATAGGGGAAACTCCAAAACTTAAATCGGGAAAAAATGATCAAAACGATATGCGGCTATATTTTAGATGAGAACGTACTAAAAGAAAAATTAAACTGGATTATTTGTATCGATTTTGCCCTTGCAACTCCTGCGGAAAGTGCTATGTTGAAGACAAAGGAAAATTGAGAATAGGAGCACAGATATGACAACATTGAAGTTTGATGCGACTCCAACGCCAAGCGAAGGCATTACTTTAGATGATATCTCTGAAGACAAGATGAAAGAAGCCTGGCGGGATTATGAAGCAAAACCAGAGTACAAACAATTCAATAAACATGACCTGATCGAATCGATGCATCCGGCTGAACAAGATCAGCTTCCCAAGTAGACCGATTCTTTCATTGAAGCAAATAAAAAGCACTCATGATTGAGTGCTTTTTATTTGATGAAACCATCATGAATGAAAATTATTTCAACAATGGTGGTACCGCTTCATAATTAATTTCTACACGGCGGTTTTCTTTCCAGGCATTTTCGTCATGGCCCGCATTGATTGGCATTTCCTTGCCATAGCTAACTGCTTCTAGTTGACCAGGATTAACACCAGTCGTCACCAAGAAGCTTTCTACTGCTTTGGCACGACGCTCGCCAAGTGCCATGTTGTATTCACGGGTACCGCGTTCATCGGTATGGCCGGTGAGTGCTACACGTGAATTGGCATTGGCCATCAGGAATTGCGCATGGGCTTGCAGCGTATTTAGATCTTCATTGCTGAGTTCAGTACTGTCATAGTCAAAATGCACCACGCGTTTTGCCAAGAATGCTTTATTTTCTGCAGTAACACCTTTTGCAGAAGCACCTGCCATGTTTTGTGCATTCAGTGCTGCATCTTCACTCAGACCTTGAGTATTCACAGTTGTTGTACCGGTCGTATCTAAACCGCCCGTTTGAACTTCAGCGGCAGGCTTACGGCTCGCACAACCTGTCATGACAACAGCTGCTGCTAAAAGTGGCAAGGCAAATAATTTTACTTTGTTCATCTTCATCTCCATGAAGTTTGATTATGGGGTAAAGGGTTTATCAATATAAAAATCTTATTTTGGCGCCCAAGCCGGTTCACGGACTTCACCCGTTTCACTTGGTAAATTCATACGGAAGCGGCCATCCAGCGACATGATCGACAAGAGTCCGCGTGCACCTTCACGGGTGGCATAGACTACCATCTGGCCATTTGGCGAGAAGCTTGGCGATTCGTCCAGCGTCGTTGGCGTCAGAATATTGTTCACACCAGAGGTCATGTCCTGAACCGCAACTCGATAGTTACTGCCGCTTGGACGATGAACTAATGCAAGTTTTTTACCATCTGCGCTCAGCGTGCCGCGCGCGTTGAATGCACCACGGAAGGTCAGGCGTTTATTGCTACTTGATTCAAGATCATGGCGGTAAATTTGTGGAGAACCGCCACGGTCAGAAGTGAAAATAAAAGATTTTCCATCTGGTGAATAACGTGCTTCAGTATCAATGGCACTGTCATTGGTCATACGTTGTAGCTGACGCGTTTCCAGATTCATCTGGTAGATTTCCGGATTGCCGTGCATAGAAGCAGTAAACAGCATGCTCTTGCCATCTGGAGAGAAGCTCGGCGCACCATTCAAGCCGCGGAAGCTGGCCAGTTTTTCACGTTGTCCGGTCGCCAGATCCTGTACATAAATCGCCGGGCGTTTGGTTTCAAAGGACACGTAAGCGATTTTTTTGGCATCTGGTGTCCATGCTGGAGAAAGGATTGGATCACGTGAGGTCAAAATGGTCTTTGGCTGTTCACCATCGGTATCGGCAATCTGCAAGGTATAGCGCTGTTCCGGCGTAGCAGGATTACGCAGCACATAGGCAATACGTCCGCTAAAGTCACCTGGAATGCCGGTCAATGCCTGATAGATGGCATCACTGATCATATGCGCTGCCTGACGGGTGCGTGAGGCTGGAACAGTCAGCAATTCATTTAATAGATATTGTTTTTTTTCGACATCATAGAGCTGATACTGGATTTCAAAAGAACCATCGGCTGTGGCCTTGGATGAACCGGTGACCACATAGGGAACACCAGCCGATGCCCAAGCTTCTGCATTCGGATTATTCAATGTCGCTGTTGCAGGCAGGTTTTTTGAAGCACTGGTAAAGCGGCCAGAACGATTCAGGTCATTTTCCACAATAGGATAAATGCTCTGATCCTGGCTGAAAGGTACAACGGCAATTTTAGGTGCTGCCTCAGGTGCCTTGGTAATTTCCAGATGCAATTGGGCATAGGACTGGGTTGCCAATACAGGGCTTAAAGTGCTAATGATTGCGAGGCAGAGTAGATGTTTGCGAGTCTTTTCCATCATTCGTTATTTACTCAAATCAACGGATTTATTGTATAGGTGCTTGGGCTACATCATCGCATGGATTTAATAGAATAAAACCATGAATTTATGACCAAACTGTTATGACACTGTGAAAAGTGAATATTATTCAATCAATTTGAAGTGAAGTTTAGCTTAAAAAATAAAAGCCATCACAACATTATTTATGTGATGGCTCCGTTTTTATTGTGCAGTAAAGGTTGAGGTAAAGCTTCGTGCTTCACGGCGTGCATCTGGATCGGAAGGCATTGGATAAGGTGCAGCAGCACGGACTGCAGCTTCTACACTGGCTTTCATGTCTGAATCACTTGAATTCACAATGACCGAGACCACACCGCCATTATCATTCAGGGTTACACGTGCAGTCGCACGCTGGCCTGATGATCCGACTGGTGTATCCCAGGCGCGTTTGATCTTATTTTCAAAATCGCGCTTCGCAGTGGATGCAATCCGTTTTGATTCCGCTTTTTTCTGTGCAGCTTCTTCAGCAGCCTGTTTAGCGGCTGAAGCTTTGGCCTCTGCATCAGCTCTGGCTTTTGCTTCGGCATCTGCTTTGCGCTTGGCGTCTGCATCCGCTTTTGCCTTAGCGTCGGCATCTGCCTTGCGTTTGGCATCAGCGTCGGCTTTTGCTTTAGCAGCCGCATCCGCTTTGGCTTTCGCATCAGTGTCCGCTTTGCGTTTTGCCGCTGCATCATTTTTAGCCTTAGCTGCCGCGTCTGCTTTGGCTTTAGCCGCTGCATCGGCTTTAGCTTTCGCATCCGCATCTGCTTTACGTTTCGCCGCTGCATCATTATTGGCTTTTGCTGCCGCATCTGCCTTTGCTTTAGCAGCAGCTTCAGCCTTACGTTTGGCATCAGCCTCTGCTTTGGCTTTTGTTGCAGCATCCGCTTTTTGCTTGGCAGCTAAGTCAGCTTTTTTCTGTGCTTCCAGTTTGGCTTTTTGAGCAGCATCGGCTTTGCGTTGTGCATTCAGTTCAGCTTGGCGTGCAGCTTCGGCTTCCGCCTTGGATTTTTGCGCTGCATCGGCTTTAGCTTTGGCTGCTGCCTGTTTGGCCTGTTCAGCGGCTTGGGCACGTTTTGCTGCTTCCGCTGCTTGCTGCGCAGCCTTGGCTTGTGCTGCCTCTGCCGCTTTTAGCTCCTGCTGCGCTTTTTGTGTATCGACTTTTGGCGGAGGTGGAGTCACAGGTACAGCAGGGGCAGCAGTTGGAATGACAGGAGCCGGTTCTATACTGGGTTCAGCAGTTTGGGTAATTTCTTCTGCGACGTTTTCATGTGCAGTTTCCTCAAATTCGGTTTCTTCGCGAGTCACCGGTTTAAGGTCTTCTGGCTTGATCAGAACGGTTTTGATCTGTTTTGGCGGTTCAGGGGGTTTACTCATGCCCAGATAAAGTAAGCCCACCAAAGCCACTGCATGGATGCCGAGCGTAAATCCAATCGCAATTGCTTTTTTTTGAAAGGGCGGTTTCTGATAATTTTTCATACTTTATTCTAGGGGTTTGGTCAGTAAACCGACTTGAGAAAGGCCAGCATCCTGCAGGCTGGACATCAAGGCCATGACATCGCCATATGGACGGGTATTATGGCCATTGATCACGACATTGAGCACCTTGTTTTCATTTTGTGCCTGGGTTTGGGCATCAACCAGAGTACGCGTCAATTCTTCCAGTGTGACCGGACCAGTCGCCTGATTTTTATATTCTAGATAATATGAACCATCTTCTTTAAGCGTGACAATGGTCGGGGCATCCTTGGATTCGATCGGCAATCCGTTGGCCTGAGGCAAGTCAACCTTAATGCCGCTGGTAATCATCGGGGCAGTGACCATAAAGATCACCAACAGTACCAGCATCACATCGATATACGGTACGACATTCATGTCACTTTTTAGTGGTTTTTTAATACGCTGAAAGCGTCCTGAACCTTGAATCGCCATTAGTCTTTGTCCTGAGTTACGCCCACAGACTGACGTTGCAATAGCGCCACCATTTCTTCAGCAAACAGTGCACGGTCAGAGTAGACCGTTTCACCTTTGGCCGTGAAGTGGTTAAAGGCCAATACTGCTGGAATAGCTGCAAACAGACCGATCGCTGTTGCAATTAGTGCTTCTGCAATACCGGGTGCGACCGTCGCCAGTGTCACCTGATCAACATCTGCCAGGCCAATAAAGGCGTTCATGATGCCCCAGACTGTACCGAACAGACCGACATAAGGCGCAACCGAGCCAATACTTGCTAATGCACCCAGACCTTGTTCCAGATGACCTTGGTAACGGCTTAAACCGACACGCAGAATACGCTCTGTTCCTTCAATCGACTGGGCAGTTGGCGCATGGCGTTTTTTCAGTTTCAGGAACTCGCCCAGACCCTGATAGAAAATATCTTCAAGGCCGGTACGTTTAGAATTGAGTTGTGCATTGTTATACAGGGTGTTCAACTCAGCGCCAGACCAGAAGATTTTCTGGAAATGTTCATCATCGGCCTGGGCTTTTTTATAACTCATATAGAGCCTGGCAATCAGATACCAGCTATATATTGAGGCTAACAGGAGAGAAAGCATCACCAGTTGTACGACAGGGCTTGCTTGTAAAATAAGATCTGAAACTTGAAGAGATGATTCTAACTGAGTCGCCATAGTTGTTACGTGTGCCAATAAATTTTTTTAGTCTTGTTCCAATTCTTTTTGAATTAGTTCGCGGATTTCATCCGGGAGTCGACGTGGTCGCATCTCTGCACTGATACATGCCAACTCAACCTCACCTGATGCAAGCATGATTTCACCACGATAAATATTTTGTTGCAATACAAATGATGAAGCTTTACATGAAATGACACGTGCCGTAACAGTAATTAAATCATCCATCAGGATCGGACGCATATATTTGACATTAATTTTATGCACCACAAAATTGTAGTCTGTCTGATGCCAGTAATGGCTCACTCCAGCGGCACGTAACCATTCGGTACGGGTACGTTCCATATAGCGAATATGATTGGCGTGATAGACAATGCCACCCGCATCAGTATCTTCAATATAAACGCGGATATTGAATTCAAAGTGATTCGCCATAGTTTTGTTCCATGCAGATTTTCGAAATTTTTGCTTGTTTTTAGATGCAGGAGAGGGATTAGAGTTTGCCGGATTCCTGCCAACAGTCAAGCAATTTAGCGGTTCAAAGTTTAGCATTGTGAGTCTTGAGACCAATGGCACAAGGTGTCAAATCTGGAGAGAAGTCACTAAGATGAAGTACTGAGCGCTTAACAGCTCATTTATAAAACAGCAGCAGATACTAAAATGCGCGAGTCTATTGAGCCGCGCATTTTAGTAATAGAAGATTAGCCTTTATTTTTCTGTTTCCAGTTGGCCTGAACCTGCTCGGCCACTTTTGGATAGTCCAGAATAAAACGGACATGGCTTTCGACCCCGGTTTTCAAGGTCACATCATCGACAATGAAATTCGGGTTGTGGTTCGGTGCGGCTTTTGCCGGATCCTGATCTGCTGGTGTGGCACCGACAAACACGAAGAGCGATGGCATGAGCTGGCCATAATAAGCAAAGTCTTCACTGGCGCTGGCATTGTTGTCTAAAACATGCAATTTATCTTCACCATGCACGTTCGCCAAGGTTGGACGCATCAATTCAGTCAAGGTTTTATCATTGGTGGTTACTGGTGCATAAGGTGCAATTTCGACTTTCACCTTGACGTCATTGGCTGCGGCATTGTGTTCCAGCATTTTCGGCAAGTCTTTTAAAATGCCCTGACGCACATCTTCACTATTGGAGCGAATAGTCCCGACCATATTGACCTGATCTGGAATGACGTTGCCGGTGGTGCCGCCCTGAATGCTACCAATACTGACCACACCCATTCCTTTAGTCAGGTCAGCTTTACGGCTGATCAGACTTTGTAAATTGGTCACCATCTGGGCAGAGGCATAAATAGGGTCTTTACCTGCCCAAGGCATAGAACCGTGCACCTGACTGCCATTGACCTGAATACGTAAATGATCGGCACTGTTTAAAATCGCACCATCTTTGTAGAAGATATTGCCACTTGGCATACCTGCCATGACATGCATCCCGAAAATGACTTCAGGTTTTGGATTTTTTAATGCACCGTCGGCAATCATTTTACGTGAGCCAATCTGATTGCCATGAGTGAAGTTATCAATATCTGCACCGCCTTCTTCGGCCGGCTGGAATACAAACACCACTGTCCCCGCAATTTTATCTTTATTGGCGGCCAGCACTTTGGCTGCACCCAATAACATCGCAGTATGCGCGTCATGGCCACAGGCATGCATCACATAAGATTCTTTGCCTTGATAAATGGCTTTTTGTTTGCTGGCAAAAGGCACCGGTGCTGTTTCCTTGATTGGCAATGCATCCATATCTGCGCGTAATGCCATCACAGGGCCGGGTTTTGCACCTTTTAATACACCGATTACACCAGTTTTGGCATAGCCTTTACGTACTTCAATGCCGTAGGATTTTAATTCTTTTTGGACCAGCTCCGAGGTTTTGAATTCCATATTGCCCAGTTCAGGATGCTGGTGGATATGTTGGCGTAATTTGATGGTGTGTGCTTCAGCAGCTTGTACAGAATCATCAATCCAGTCGGCCAGGCTGAGCTGGTTACAGAAAAGAAGAGGGAGACAAAGGGATATCTGCTTATACATGTTCATACTTCGGGAGAACCTTAAGAATTTTAAATGGTTAAAGAGATTCTTTAGGATGGCATACTGATCTAATTTCGACCAAAACTCTCTAAGTATTTTTTGATACCTTAAAGGTATTCTGGGTGTTAATATCTGTTCCCAAAAAGCTTTATTTGTTCTTTTACATTGTAAAATTATGTATCTAAATTGATTTTTTATATTTATAAGGTATGAAAATTATAAAAATTTCAGGCTAAAAAGGGATAAAAACGATTACCTCTATATCAATAATCTGAATGAAGTGAAGATTTTTTAAACCTCTTAAACTTATTTTGGCACTTAGATTGCATTCACTCTTTCGTAATATTTTTTATGACGGAAATTGAACACATGTTAAAACCTTTGGCTTTATCTCTGGCAGTAGCTTCAAGCTTAAGTTTTATTTCGACAAGCCTATGGGCTGAAGACTTTAAGATACTGAAACAGCTGGAAAATAAACCGACATTACTCAAAAGTGGTGAATATAAAGGTCATTATTATGTGCCGAGTACCTTAAATACGATTACTTGGGGTTATCTGCCAAATAAAGATGCAAAACCTGTCTTGACTGTCCCTTCAGGTAGCACAGTTACTTTCGATACAGTTTCGCATGAAGGGCTGCTGGAAGATCAAGGCCGCAATGCAGAGAAATATTTCACATCAAAAGGTGTCAAGCCTGAACAAGTTTTAGATGAAGCCAAGCTGATCACGAATTCCAAATTAAAACATGATTTCCATAAAGATGGACCACACATTATTACCGGGCCTGTCTATGTAGAAGGGGCAATGCCGGGCGATATTCTAAAGGTGGAGATTTTAAAAGTTGAACCGCGTGTGCCTTATGGCGTGATTTCAAACCGTCATGGCAAAGGGACCTTACCCGAATTTCCGAAACGTCAGAAACATGAGCATGCATCTCCAGCCAATCCTGATGCTTATGGCAACGTGTCCATTTTTACCCCAATTGAGAAAAATGCGGATGGTGTATGGGAAGGCGTTTTAAAAACTGAATCTGGTAAAGCGATTCGTTTCCCGCTGAATCCGTTTATGGGCACGATGGGCGTTGCACCAAATACCAGTGAGCCTGTGCACTCTGTACCACCATCATTTTATGGCGGGAATATCGACATCAATGAATTAGGAGCAGGGGCTACGGCCTATTATCCTGTACAGGTGCCAGGTGCTTTGTTCTATACAGGTGATAGTCACTTTGTACAAGGTGATGGTGAGGTGGCTTTAACTGCCTTGGAAGGTTCGGCACGTGCGACTTTAAAATTTACTTTACTTAAATCTGGCAAGGATAAAATTCCAGGTGCAGAGATTAAACAGCCGCTGGCTGAAAATGCTGAATTCTGGATTACGCCGGGTCTGGATGAAGACTTAGATGAAGCCATGCGTAAATCCACCCGTGAAGCGATCCGTTTTCTGGTCAATGAATATGGCATTTCTGAAGAAATTGCCTATGCCTACTTAAGTGCTGCGACTGACTTTGAAGTGTCACAAGTGGTCGATCGAACCAAAGGTATTCATGCCATGATTCGTAAAGCGGACTTTAAGGAATTTAAAAAAGAAGAGAAGTAATTTTTTATTTAGTTTTTTGTTTTGTGCTTTTGCCAACTGATTCAGGCATGGTCAGTTGGCTTTTTCTTTTGTGATACTTTGAAAATGTTTAGAATGTTGATAATAAAAATTCATTTAAGTTAAAAGGGGTGGGTGTGGCAGAGCAGAATAATAATGAAGTGATGATTCAGCTTCCGTGGACAGTGCCACAACAACCTTTAGTACAAACTACAAGTATGGTCGAAAATCCAAATAAGAAAATGGAACTTAATCTCACTCATTCGACAGATACAACAGCAATATCATCTTTCGCTTTATCCGTAATTATCGCTTTAATTTTAGGAAGTTTAGCGACTTGGCTAGCTTATTGGTATGGACGGAAAAGTTTTGATTTAACTAAGCAATCCTTTGATTCTTTAATTGAACAAATTAAAAGTTCCGAGAAAATTACTTTGACTACTAATCAAGAGTTGATAAAAAGCCAAGAGAGCCAAAAAAAATTTGAATTATCATTTCAAAGAAAAGAGGCAGACAGAGCTGAATTTAGGAAGCTTTCCTTTGAATATATTAGTACAGTGAAACTGACTTTAAAATTTCTACTTATAAAGTTGTCTAATATTGAAGATGAATCGTGGGCATATTTAGTAGAAAATAGTTATGATAAATTCTTTGACACTTTCAATGAGCAATTGGATGAAGATTTTAATAAGCTTGGCGCGATTTCGTTACATTTGTTTTTGATTTTAAATAATAAGAGCAAAAATCACTATCAATTTAGTGAAAAAATAGAGCTTATTAATCGTCTAGTGCTTTCTATTTTATCCACTCTTGAAAGTAAAGCGGAAACCAAAGAAAAAACAGAAGATCTAGCAAAGAAAATAAATGAGTTGCTTATTTTTATGACCGAAATTATACATTCCGATGAATCCTTTAATTAAGTAAAAAGCAGCCTAAGCTGCTTTTTTAAATCACTTATCTTTCGGTTCAGGCGGTGCCATCCCAAACTGCAAATACGCCATATTGGTGGCAATACGACCACGTGCAGTTCGCATTACATAACCTTGCTGAATCAGGTAAGGCTCAATGACATCCTCCAACGTACCAGAATCTTCTGCCATGGCTGCTGCCAAGGCTTCTACGCCAGCAGGACCACCATCAAAACGCTCAAGCAACATTGATAAATAACGGCGGTCGAGTGTATCTAAACCATCTTTATCGACTTTGAGCATGTCCAAAGCACGTTGGGCCATATCCTGATTGATCTCACCGGTACCTTTGACCTGAGCGTAATCACGAACTCGACGCAATAAACGGTTAGCAATACGCGGTGTACCTCGTGAGCGACGGGCAATTTCTTTTGCGCCATCTCCAGTCATAGGTACATCCATCAAATTGGCTGAACGTTTGACAATGTGGGTTAAATCTTCAACCGAATAAAACTCTAAACGCTGTACGATTCCGAAACGGTCACGCAGCGGAGAGGTGAGTAGACCAGCTCGTGTAGTTGCAGCTACCAAGGTAAATGGCGGTAAATCCAGTTTAATCGAACGGGCTGCAGGGCCTTCACCAATCATGATATCGAGTTGATAATCTTCCATCGCCGGATACAGGATTTCTTCAATCACGGGTGAAAGACGGTGAATCTCGTCAATAAACAGGACATCGCCTTCTTCCAGGTTCGTTAGCATCGCGGCTAAGTCACCAGCACGTTCCAGTACCGGGCCAGAAGTTGACTTGAGATTACCACCCATTTCTCGGGCAATAATATTGGCCAATGTCGTTTTACCCAGACCTGGCGGGCCAAAAATCAGGGTGTGATCAAGGGCTTCTTCACGGCCACGGGCTGCGCCAATGAAAATTTCCATCTGCTCACGAACCACTGGTTGACCGATGTAGTCATCGAGGGAAGTTGGACGGATGGCGCGATCGAAATGATCTTCGGGTTTTTCAGAACCACTGATGAGACGGTCTTGCATATCTATTAACTTAATCTCTTTATTGAAGCTGTTTGATGCTGCGGAAACAGCCTCAAATAATGATTTGTGTTTAGTTGCCATTGTGTAGGCGTTGTTTTACTTTTGAAAGATCAAAAGTAACAAAAATCTTTTGTTGAACTGAGGGTGTGTCCTACACCCCAGTTCAACGGGCGACATCCTTGTCGCCATACATTTATCAAATTTGGGTTGATGGTGGACTACGATTTATCTATTCATCGACTTTAATGCAGCGCGGATAATATCGCTGGCTTCTGTAAATTCGCCTTTGGCGGCATTCACCAGTTTTTGTGCTTCAGCAGGCTTATAGCCCAAGGACTGTAATGCAGCTTCCGCTTCAGCCACGGCTGAATTGCCCATAAACTGAATCTGTGGTGCAGTTGAATTACTTGGCACAGCACCTGAAGCCATGGCTTTAAAGCGGTCACGCAATTCAATCATTAGGCGTTCTGCAGTCTTTTTACCCACCCCCGGAACCTTGACCAGAGTATTGATATCTTCATGTTCAACGGTGTGGATCAGCATTTCCACACTTAAAGTGGAAAGGATACCAAGCGCCATTTTCGGACCAACGCCGTTCACCTTTAATAAGGTACGGAAAATGGTTTTTTCCTGCGCATTGATAAAGCCATAAAGTAACTGGGCATCTTCACGAACAGCCAGATGGGTCCACAGGGTAATGTTCTGGCCTTTTTGCAACTGACAGAAAGTGGTTAAAGGAGTGTCAATCTCATAACCTACGCCGTTTACATTTAATAAAACAGTAGGCGCTTCAAGTGCCAGCACTTCCCCAATCAGGCATCCAATCATTTTTTATATACTCAAATTTAATACAGGCATAGTAGTCAGCATTTTCGATAAAGGCAAAACTCTATCATTCAAAAGCAGTGATTTTGCTGAGATTATCATCAGGCGCTCGTTCACATTAGAGTAACCCGGCTTTATTGCCATGCAGTTCCTGCGCCAGATTATAGGCCTGATGATCAGAAAACTTGGAGACAATATCTAGCACCTGCATAATGTTGTCATAATGATCAGCGCTAAACTGCGCACCCGAGCGTTTTAAAATAGCCATCAAACGCTGTTCCTTAAAGCTCAAGGTTTTGTGCGGTGTGGTCAGTGGAATAAAGGCATCCAGAATCGTTTGTAAACTTTGATGCGCGATAATTTCCAGACCGGCTTTTTGCGGATGTTCGAAGATCTTGTCTCGCGCCAGTTCTTTGGCCCGGTTAATGCCAATTTCAATGTCGGCACTACAATAACCCAGCAATGAGCCTTGCAATTGGCCCATCAAAATTTCCTGCTGATGTCGGGCAAAGGCCGTGGTGACTTCATCTACCAGACGTTTCATGACCCGCCCACGCAGCGCGGCAATTTTTTGTTGCCAGGTGGTATAAGGCATATTGATTTCTTCAGGCGTGCCATATTCACCCAGCAAGTTCAGAAAGACTGGTTCAACTTCCGCGTAGCTGAGCATATTCAGGCTGATACCATCTTCCAGATCAATCAGGGCATAGCAGATATCATCCGCAGCTTCTAAAAGATAGGTCAGCGGATGACGACAATAATGATATTCACCGAGCTGAATCAAACCCAACTGTTCAGCAATTTCCTGCAAAATCTCTTTTTCAGACTGGTAACAACCAAATTTAGGACGTCGGCTGGCAGGGGTGTTGCCAGTCGGGTCAATCGCCTCAGAGAGCCATGGGTATTTAAGATAGGCACCAAGTGTGGCATAAGTCAGGCGCATGCCGCCATCATAGGGATGGTAATCGATCTTGGTCAGCAGGCGCAGACCTTGGGCATTGCCTTCAAACTGGCGTACATCAGCTTCCTGTTCAGAACTCAAATCTTTTAAAAAGTCGGTATGAGAAGCATCGTCAAACCATTCCCGAATGGCGTATTCACCGGCATGACCAAAAGGCGGGTTACCAATATCATGTGCCAGACAGGCGGCCTGAATGATGGCACCGACATCAGCCGGAGAAATCCAGGCAGGTAAATTATCTTTGATTTTCTCGGCAGCCAACATACCGAGTGAACGGCCAATACAGGAGACTTCCAGTGAGTGGGTTAAACGGGTATGAATACCATCGTGCTGGGTCAGTGGATGGACCTGGGTTTTGCGGTTTAACTGCCGGAAGCTTTGCGAAAAAATAATACGGTCATAATCTTTATGAAACGGGCTGCGTGCCAGTTCAGTGCTCTGCTTTTTACTACCAATCCGAACTGTCGAAAGCAGTTCTAACCAACGCATTTGAGTCATTTATCATTATTCAGTGATCCACTATTTGCATCATGCCAAAAAACTGGTTCGGGGACTAGGGCAGTGCGACATGAATTGTCTTGCTGCATATTGTTATTTCAGTCAGCTGGAAAAAACTAAGAATTAAAAATCGAAATCATCAAATGAACAATAAAAAAGCAGACTCAATGGCCTGCTTTTTGTTTAGGATGAAGAATCAAATTAGCTCTTCACCATTTTTCTTGGCCTGTTGTGTGTCTTTATAGACATTCAGGCAAATCGTGAACAAGACCAGGCTTGCCACCAATGGCCAAAAAAGTACATATAGGGTCAATAATTGACTTGTCATCTGAAATCTCCTTATTTACTTTTCTCAGATAGCTGGTGAAATTCAATCACCATCTTGTTGATTTGCTTAAAATCAAATTTTTCTTTGCTGTAGAGTAGCGTCAACACAGTACATACCAGCGCACTACTGCCATACGCTGTCAGTGAGCTTAACAAGGTGCCGTATTCACGCAAGAAGCCGATGGTCCATGGCATGAAGCCAATACTGGCCAATATGCCAACGACCAGACCCACTTTCTTGCCGAAGAAACCAAAGGTCATCAAACCCAGCACCACACCAATCCCCAGGGTCGCAACGAGTTCAAAGCCAAGTGCGATCAATCCCTGAATCGGAAGCCATTCAAAACGTACTATCAGAAAGCTGAAAAATGCGAGGCCCACTGACCAGTTAAAGGCCCGGGCATTCACCTTGTCCCAATACAGGCTGACAATCACCGGGAATACAATAGAACCCCAAAGCGCACCCACAAAAATCAGCATCGATAAAATGTCAAACTTCAAGGTGGCAATCACAATCCCCAGCATGGTGGCAACGATCATGGTCATACGGCCAATAAATAGCATTTTCTTTGGATCAGGACGGTTTTTCGCAATCTGTTTGCCATAAATGTCCGTCATGACAATCGCAGATAGGGCTGACAGATCCGAGTCAGCGGTAGAAGACAGGGCGCCAATCACCATGATGAATAACAGCGCGACCATAAGTGGCGAAAGATAAGTCGCTGCCATTTGCGGAATCAGGTTATTCAGGTTGCCATCAATGGGTTGAATACCTGCAAATAGTGCCAGTAATCCAAGCATGCCTAGACCAATGACAATTGCAGCATAACCAATGGTTGCAGTGATAAAACTCGGTTTTATCAGGTCCTCACGGACTGCAAACAGGCGCTGGGCAATGGTCTGATTACCAATTGCATAGGCCAATACGGCAACAAAAAACGGCGCGCCTTGTTCCAGAAAGGCCGTTTTAGAGAAAAAATCCAGTTGTTCCGGCTGCAGGTGATGAATCCCGCTTTGAAACAGGGAAGGTCCGCCTAAGGTGAAAAATAAGGTTGGAATAATGATCACAGCCGCGACAATCATCGCCACCAGCTGACCGAAATCGGTAAAGACTGAGGAACGGAACCCCGACCAGAGGGTATAGGACAGTACACCGATACCGGTAATCAGCACGCCATGGATAAAGCTTAAAGGAGATAAAATCTCAACCAGTGCCCCGGCAGCGGTAAAGTTCACCATCAGGCTGATCACGCTACCCACAATATTGGAACCCGCCAGAATCATCTGGCTTTGATTGCCATGCCGGGCATGCATGATTTCTGCCAAAGTATGTGCATTAGGCGCCAGTTCACGAAAGCGCTTGCCAAAGGGATAGATAAATAAAATCATCAGCGCACCCCACAAACCATAGTGGAGGGCACCGGAAACGCCATATGTATATCCGGATGAAGCTGCTGCATAAAACGATGCGGCCCAGATCCAGGTGGCGGTCATACTGGCCGCAGACATTCCAAATCCGATGGAGCCATTTGAGACCATGTAGCCATCGACATTTTCATTTTTCTGTTTAATACGTAAAGATAGTAAAAAGGTGATGCCATAGAAAAGCACCATCAATAGTACAGTTGCTGTACTAGTGAATTGAAACATACATACTCCTTAAGCGGGTCACCTTTTGTTTTTGAAAATTAAATCATTGGTGACAGATTAAGGCTCTAAAATAGACAGAGCAGTGAAGCTATAGAACATCAAAAAATTAGTGTCCGAATATAGAATTTATATTCATCTCTACAGCAGAAAGGAAAAACCATTGCCAGGCCCAGAATTTGGACATTTCCTCAGCAATTTGGCTAAAGCTTAACATAAAATCATCAAATTTACTGATGAAGTGTCTATTTGGTAAGATTCTTAGCTGATATAGACGTGTGAGTCTGTTCCTCTGTTAGTCGAATAAAAAAGAAAATTTTAGATATTTTTTTAGCAATTACAAATATTTATTTTAAAATTTTTGAGTTAAATAGAACCTAAAAATACGGATTAAATAAAAAGGTAACAAAATTTTATTATTAATCATTTTTTCATTATTTTTTTATATAGGCCTCATAATTTCTGGTAAATTTTCTCATAAATACGAGTGGTATTTTCTATTTATATTGTGCTTTTTTGCGCATAATAAAACTAATGAATAAGTGATGAAATTTCAAAATATTGGCTATGATAGGTAATTTTATCGATATCATTTTTGGTTGTTTAGATAAGTAAATTTCGCTTAATTGTGATCTTAGAAAATAAATATCAAATATGAAAGAATAAAGGGGGCAAATAAGGAATTTTATTTTTATTCTTTTAGAAGATGAGAATGGATGTCCGGTTTTCCCCCCGCACATGATGTCAGATTAAAATACCACTCAGTATTAATTATTTGTTTATAGAGGGTAGTAATTTGCCTCTGTTACTGTAATGGCGGAGATCAGCGGAGAACTGTTCCTTGTGGTGCAGAACAGCAGAAGACTTTTAACCAGTTTTCTAATCTTAGAAGTCAAAGTTAAGAGTCAATCAAAAGAATCAAAAACAGTCTGCAAAAAATACGACTTCATGAAATCTTGTAATCAAGTATTTCATTTTGGCCTAAATAGGAGTTTTGGCAGGTCATGACAATAAAACCTGAATTTGATTTTGTCCCGATTGTTGTTGAAAAATAATACAATTTTTATGCAGAAAATTATTCTGAAGCGGTTTTGATTTTTCTTGAAAAAAATGTGTTAACCTGTGCGACTACATTCAATTTTCTTGCCTGAAAATAAAAGAAATATTTTAAAAGTCCAGGATATTTCAGACGTAGTTTTCTGATTTGGCATCTAGCCGATTTCCTTATTTCACAGTAGAATATGCGCTCTCTCAAGTCACATTGTGGCATGGTTGTTCATACCATCCCGTGGAGCCAAAATCAGCATGTTTATCGTTGCCGGTGCACCCGCACATTCTTCTTTTAAGAAAACTCAACTATTATCGCGTTTGACGTCAATTAGTTCTGTTCAATCAATTGAAAGTCAATGGGTCTACCTCTTTGACCAAGCGCTCAGCGAGCAACAACAGCAATCAGCTTTACAGCTTCTCAACGATGGTCAATCTTTTGAATTGCACCAGGCTGCAAGTGATGAAATCCAGATTTTAGTCACACCGCGCGTCGGAACCATCTCTCCTTGGTCCTCTAAAGCGACGGACATTTTCAAAAACTGTAATACGCCGGTTCATCGACTTGAACGCGGCGTTTTATTTACTTTGAAGGGCGTAAAAGAGCTTTCTAAAGAAGCATTGCAAGTACTGCATGACCGTATGACCGAAAGCGTATTCAATGCGATTGAAGATGCTGCAGTATTATTTGTGGAAACTGCGCCAAAACCACTAAACTCGATTGATATTCTGGGTGAAGGTAAAGAAGCACTGGTAAAAGCCAATAATGAATTTGGTTTTGCATTATCAATGGACGAAATTGATTACCTGACTGAGGCTTTCATCAAGCTAGGTCGTAATCCGAATGACATCGAACTGATGATGTTTGCGCAAGCCAACTCTGAGCATTGCCGTCATAAAATTTTTGGTTCGGAATGGACGATTGATGGTGAAGTTCAGCCATTGTCGTTGTTCCAGATGATCAAGAACACCTATAAAGAATCACCGACAGATGTATTGTCGGCTTATAAAGACAACGCTTCAGTGATTGTTGGTTCGGATACCCAGCGTTTTTATCCAACCCAAGAAGACAACGGCCATCAGGTTTATAAATACAAGAGCCAAGCTGCTCACATCCTGATGAAAGTGGAAACCCACAACCACCCAACAGCAATTGCACCATTTGCCGGTGCAGCGACAGGTTCAGGCGGTGAAATCCGTGACGAAGGTGCGACCGGTCGTGGTGGTAAGCCTAAAGCAGGTTTAACCGGCTTCACGGTATCTAACCTGAATATTCCGGGCTTTGAACAGCCTTGGGAAGAAAACTACGGCAAACCATCGCGTATGGCATCGCCGTTACAAATCATGATTGAAGGCCCATTGGGTGGTGCTGCGTTCAATAACGAATTTGGTCGTCCAGCTTTAAATGGTTACTTCCGTACTTTTGAACAAAACGTCAATGGCGATGTTAAAGGTTTCCATAAGCCAATCATGATCGCTGGTGGTTACGGAAATATCCGTCCAGATCACGTTGAAAAAGATCCGATCTTACCGGGTGACTTATTGATCGTGCTCGGTGGTCCAGCCATGCTGATCGGTCTTGGCGGGGGTGCTGCATCTTCTGTAGATAGCGGCAAATTGGGCGAGAACCTTGATTTTGCCTCAGTACAACGTGAAAACCCGGAAATGGAACGCCGTTGCCAAGAAGTGATCGATACTTGCTGGCGCATGGAAGACCACAACCCAATCGTGTCGGTACATGATGTCGGTGCGGGTGGTGTATCAAATGCCATGCCTGAACTGGTGAATGATCACGAATTGGGTGCGGTGCTAGATCTTCGTAAGATTCCATCTTTAGAACCTGGCATGTCGCCAATGGAGATCTGGTCAAACGAAGCGCAAGAACGTTATGTATTGGCGATTCGTCCATCTTCTTTAGAATTATTTGAGTCAATCTGTGCGCGTGAACGTTGTCCGTTTGCAGTACTGGGTGAGGCGACTGAAGCACGTCACTTAACCGTTGAAGATCCATTGTTCGGCAACAAACCGGTGGATATGCCAATGCAGGTGATGCTTGGCGGTACTCCGCGTATGAGCCGTTCCTATGAAACGATTGAACGTAAAGGCGATGATTTTGACGCGGCTAAAGTTACGGATTTAAAAGATGCGATTTATCGCGTTCTGAAAAACCCGACAGTGGCTTCTAAATCATTCCTGATCAGTATTGGTGACCGTTCAATTACCGGTATGGTCGCACGTGACCAAATGGTAGGTCGCTGGCAGGTTCCTGTCGCGGATGCTGCTGTGACTACAACAAGCCTTGTCGGTTACACCGGTGAAGCGATGGCAATGGGTGAACGTCCTCCAGTAGCCTTGTTGAATCCTGCTGCATCAGCACGTTTATCAGTTGCTGAATCAATCTCGAACATCATGTCTGCGAAGATTGAAAAAATCAGTGATATCAAATTGTCTGCAAATTGGATGGCTGCTGCGGGTCAACCGGGCGAAGACCAGGCATTGTTCGAAGGCGTGAAAGCCATCGGTATGGAAATGTGTCCTGCACTGGGTATCGCGATTCCAGTCGGTAAAGACTCATTGTCTATGCGTACCACCTGGAATGATGAAGGTGAAGACAAGTCTGTGACTTCTCCAATGTCGGGCGTGATCACTGCATTTGCGCCAGTGACTGATGTGCGTCAAACATTGACTCCTGAACTGAAAGATATTGAATCTATATTGGTTCGTATTGATCTGTCTAAAGGTCAGTTCCGTTTAGGCGGTTCGATTCTGGCGCAGGTATACAAAGCGATTGGTTCGGTTACTCCTGATGTGGATAGCTTCGATGACTTCAAAGCATTCTTCGCATTGGTTCAAGACTGGAACAACCGCGGTTTGATCAAGGCGTATCACGACATCGGTGACGGTGGTTTATTGGCGACTGTTGCAGAAATGATGTTCGCATCACGTCTGGGTGTTGCTCTAGAAGATCAATCAACTGCAAGCCTATTTGCTGAAGAGATTGGTGCAGTTCTACAAATTGCCAAAGCAGATTGGGAAGCATTACAAGCTGAAGTTGCAGCATCTACGCTTAAAGATGCAATTGCAGTGGTTGGTAGTGTAAACAATACGGACCAATTGTCTATCAATGGTCTGGTACTTGAACGTGCTGACCTGCAAGTGGCATGGACTGAAGTTTCTCATCAAATCCAGCGCCTACGTGACAACGTACAAACTGCAGATCAGGAATTTGCCTTAATTACTGATAAAGCGCACAAAGGTATTATCGCCCAACCAACATTCGACTTGAACGAAGCGATTGAAGCACCTTTCATTAACTTGCGTCGTCCAAATATGGCAATTCTGCGTGAGCAGGGTGTGAATGGTCATATTGAAATGGCGGCAGCTTTCGACAAAGTCGGTTTCAATACCGTTGACGTCCACATGAGTGACTTGCTGGCAGGTCGTATCAGCCTGGATGATTTCGAAGGTTTGGTAACGTGTGGTGGCTTCTCGTATGGTGACGTGATGGGCGCTGGTGGGGGCTGGGCGAAATCCGTATTGTTCAATGCTAAATTGCGTGACCAGTTTGAGAAATTCTTCAACCGTCAAGAAACCTTCTCGCTCGGTATCTGTAATGGTTGTCAAATGTTGTCTCAATTGGCTCCATTAATTCCGGGTGCGGATGCTTGGCCACGTTTCCATCGCAATACGTCTGAAGTATTTGAAGCGCGAGCAGTGAACGTTCGTGTGGAAAAATCGAATTCAGTATTGTTACAAGACATGCAAGGTTCGATTCTGCCGATCGCTGTGGCGCATGGTGAAGGTCGTGCAGTTGCAACGGCGGAAAACTTTGCTGCACTGAATGCATCGAATCAGGTGGTTCTACGTTATGTCGACAGCCATGGCAATGCAACTGAACAATATCCGTTGAACCCGAATGGTTCACCGGAAGGTATTACCGGTGTAACCTCTCAGGATGGCCGTGCAACGATTATGATGCCGCACCCTGAACGTAACTTCCGCGCGCTCCAGCATTCCTGGAAACCAGAAGACTGGGATCAAGACGGTGCTTGGTTACGTATGTTCCGTAATGCACGTAAATTTATTGGCTAATTGATATAATCAAGAATTAAAAAAGCCCCGAAAGGGGCTTTTTTAATAAGCAAATTATAGATTTATAGGTGATTAGATATAGAATTGAAAAAGATTAAAAAATGAATAAAGAGTCCTCAAATGTCCGATTTAATTGAAAAAGTTTTACTTTTACAAGAATTGCTAATAGCTAGAGCTACTGATACTTATGAAAAAGGTTCTTCAGAGGCATTTATGCAGCTTAGACAAGAGTTACTGACATTTAAAAACTTTTATGAATATATTCCATTTTTTATTAAAGACACACGCACATTAGATGAATTTGAAGCTAGGATTAAGTGGGATTTTGAATCTTACGCTGAACGTGAAAATTATATTTATTCGGAATTTAAAGACTTCTTTAATGTATTAGAAAGTCTAGATGTTCCTCCATTGGATCAGGTAGTACAGTTGAAGATTGCTGAATTAAGCTCGGATTATATACATCAAATATGGCAGAAAGCATTAGAGCGAAGAAGTACAGATCCCGAAGGTGCGATTACATTAGCTCGAACACTTTTAGAATCGACCTGCAAATATATTCTTGATGAATACGAAGTCGGTTATGGCAATGCTCCAGATATAAATCAACTGTATAGATTGGTGAGTAAAGAATTAAACCTTGCTCCATCTCAACATACGGAGCAGACTTTCAAACAAATTCTCGGAGGATGTAGTTCCATCATTGAAGGTTTAGGATCATTGAGAAATAAAGTGGGTGATGCTCATGGGCAAGGTAAAATAAACTTTAAACCTTCTCCAAGACATGCAGAATTAGCAGTGAATTTGGCTGGTACAATGTCCGTGTTTTTATTCTCATCTTGGAAATAAAAACAAGGTGAATGAATTTTTTATTATAAATATTGTTTTTAAATAGTATCTTAATTTTACTGTATGGAAAAATTAAAATAAATTCACTAACATAGGATTATTCAACCACCAATTTGGTGGATTTTTGCTTTTTAAGCATTCTGATTTTTTAATTTTTTTTCTTCCTGCTGAGTTGGTTTAGATTTTGCTTTTATATTGTATATAAAGTGCTATGGTATGTTTTATGCACAACTTTATTGCACTATAAAAGAAAGATGGAATAGATCGGTTCAGTATCAATTCTCAAAGATGAGGTGATGACATGGCTAAAACACTTAGAATAATGGATAAGGCGGCAATGCGTCAGAAAGGCTGGATGTTGTTTTGTATTGTTGTAGGACTACAAATATTGTTCGTTGTGGGCAGTTACTTGCTGCAGGGTTCTTGATCATCAGCTTTAAGAAAGCCACCATTAAGGTGGCTTTATAATTTAAATAACCAATTGAACCTGCTTCAATACCGCCTTTAACGTATTTTCATAATCAAAAGCTTTATTGGTACTGTCCTGATAACGCCAAGCCACATAACCATCCGGACGAACCAGTACTGCACCAGATTCATGAATTTCAGACTTGGCATTCCAGGTTCCATACACATCACGATAGTCACGTGAACCAATCTGAGTCACATCCAGATAAGGTAAGTTCAGTGCTTCAGCAGCTTGCTTCCATCCTTTACCGGATAAACCTGTGAGCAGGGTAAAGAGACCTTTACCCGTAATATCCAGTGTCGACTGCTTTTGACCTTTGGCATTGATCAGCCAAGTATGCGGAACTTTAGCGCCTGGGCGAGTGGTTGCCTGTAAATAAAGCTGTTGATCTCGCTCAAATCTTTCAGGCTCAGATTCGCTAATCACTGCATTGGAGCTATATCGCTGGTTCAGCTCTACACCTTGTGCATTAAATTCGAAGTTTTTAATTTCCAAAGCTTCAAATAGTTTTTGACGGATTTCAGCACCTTGCTCATCTTCCGAAAAGATACGTTCCAGCATTTGTTTTTGTGTAGTCACACCATTGTCAAAACCAAAGACTTCTTTCAGGTATTTATAATCAAAACGTGATTGATTCGCTCGCGCCACAATTTGCTTGCCGACCGGTGCACGCTCAGTCGTATAGGAATCCAGCAGGGAAGGTGCAGCTCAGCCTTTTACCGCGTATGCTAGTTTCCAGCCTAGGTTAAAGGCATCCTGCATGCAGGTATTTGAACCTAGGCCACTCGATGGTGGATGACGGTGTACCGCATCACCACCGCAGAATACGCGATCTTTAGAATATTCAGTTGCCCAGGTCTGGTTCACATACCAGTACGACAATTTCTGGATTTCGACTTCTTCAACTTTCGCACCGACAAAGGCATTCAGGCGGGCACGTACCTGTTCTTCAGTCACTTGTGGTTCGCCTTTGGAAATGTCAAAGCCCCAACCCATAATCCATTCATGCCATGGCGTAATGGCACGTAACAATCCCATGCCGAGGTCGCCAAAGCTAGCTTCAGGATTGACGATCCATTGCAGAATCGCAGGACGATGTTGAACGTATTGAGAAAGATCAGCTTTAAAGGTCACATAGACTGTACCGGCACGTGCCATGACACCTTCAAGAGGTAAATCAAGCTGTTCCAATACACGTGATTTTGCCCCATCCATACCCACCAGATATTTAGCTCTTAAGCTAAATTCGGTATTGGTAATCCGGTTCAGGAAAGTTGCCGTCACGCCATCTTCATCCTGCACATGCGACAGATATTCAGTATTAAAATTATAAATTGCGCCACGTTCACCGGCATTCTTCACCAGTAAAGCTTCCATTTTGGGTTGGATCAAATCAACTAAAGGACATGGGCTGCCTTTGATATAATCGCCATGACGCTCATCACCTGTACCCCATGCACTTAAACGGGCGATTTCTTCGCCGACCAGACTGGTGGTAATCAGGCTTTCACCCATTTGATCCCATGGTGTTGCAATCTCTTTAACCTGTTCTTCAACACCCAAATCACTTAATACTTCCATGGCATGCTGATTGGTAATATGGGCACGTGGACTATTGGTCAGCCAGCTAAACTGGGTAAACAGTTGTACCTTGATACCATAATTCGCCAAAGCCAAACCTAATGTTGAACCTGCAGGACCGGTACCAATGATCAGAACATCAGTGTCATAGTGTTGTGTCATACAAGACTCCATGTGTATAGGTGAAGAACAAGCTATCTATATAATCAGGCAGTCTAGTAAAACAGGATCTGTTGATATAGCGATATTCATATAAACTATCGACCTATTCTTATTTGCAATACGTGGGTCATAATCTTAAGATGCTGACCTGATCAGAAACCGGGCAGGCTATGGAACTTCGACATTTACGCTATTTTATTACTGTGGCGCAGCAACAAAGTTTTACCAAGGCTGCCGAAAAACTGTTTACCGCTCAGCCGTCATTAAGCCAGCAAATTAAGGATCTGGAGCAGGAAGTAGGCGTCATGCTGTTTGATCGTTCATCCAGAAAGGTCAAACTCACCGATGAAGGGCAGGCTTTTCAGATCTATGCCGAAAAAGCACTGGAAAATGCCAAACTGGCAGTAGCAGCAGCGCGTCAGGTTGCGCAGCAGAAAAATAACCAGATTCACATTGGCTTCCTGAATGTCGCAGAAATAAAAGTGATGCCACAGATTCTGGCCCAGCTTAAAAAACCATGCCGGACTTAAAAATCCATCTGCATAGCCTGACCTGTATGGAACAGATTCAGCGGCTAAAAAATGCTGAACTGGATTTATGTATTACCCGCTTTCATCTGGACCATCCAGATTTTGAGAATATTTATTTATTAACCGAGCAAATTTATCTGATAGCCGCTCAGCACTTACATTCTACAGATCGAATCCTGAAATTACAGGAACTAAAAAAACCATAATATAATTATGTGTGAGCAGAATGCTTCACCAGTATTTTATGAAAAGCTGGATAGACTACTCTGCATTGATCAGCTTGAGCATGAACAGCTGTTGTGGGTGACCAATGTCTTGCAACACATCAATCTGACCAATATGGGAATGGGCTTTAGTTTTGCGCCTGAATATTTACTGCGGTTTTTGAATGATCATGTGAAAATTCTCCAGACTGATCAGGCACTGCCAAAACTGGATTTATATGCAACATTTAACAAGATTTCTCAAAATCCTGCATTGAAGATGATTACCCAAGCACTTAACAATACAACAAGTATCTGAATTGTAGGAAGGAATATATGTTAAAGCTGATTTATTACGTGCCGGATGAAAACCTGGAAGACACCAAGAATGCGATATTTGCAGCAGGAGCGGGCGGTATTGGTGAGTATACGAATTGTGCCTGGCAGGTTTTAGGAACCGGACAGTTTAAACCACAGGAAGGTGCAGATCCGCATATTGGTGAAGTGGGTAAACTGGAACAGGTAGAAGAATGGCGGGTAGAAATTCTGGTGCCTGATGAAAAGGCAGTCGATGTGGCCAAGGCGCTGAAAGAAAGTCATCCTTATGAAGAGCCGGCCTTTGAGTTTATTCAGCTTCTGGATATCAAAGTCTAAAATTATAAAATTGATGCTCTGCTGCGGCGCGTTTGACTTAGCGCGCCGTTAATCTAGATTCAGAAACCAGCCGACCTGCTTTTGTTATTATCATTTCTGCCAGAATAATCCAAAGAAAAAATACAATAAGGAAAATAACAATGCCGTGGCCAAAACTGCTGAGCAGAATGCTCAAAAATACGCTTAGTAAATCCATTCAATACAGTGCAGAAATTCTGCATAGTCGTATTCCCTATTCCAGTGCACTCCAAAGCATTGATCCGCTCGATTCAGGGACCGATAGAAGATCAGGATATACGATTAGAGCGCTTTATTTTTGAACAAGGAACGGGAAAAGTGACACGAACCGTATTATCAAATATCAAGCAGGAATTTCCACGGATTAATGAAGCATTTATTGGGCGACAGTATCGTTATATCTATAGTATTTCTTTTGGTGAATTTGACGATCCTTCCCATGTCAGCAGCAATACGGTGATGTGTTTTAATTTAAGAACCAGAACCACAGAAAGTTACTCCTTTGGAGAAAACTGGGTTACTGGTGAGGCAGTCTTTGTCGCACGGGAAAATGCTCAGGCTGAAAATGATGGCTGGCTAATGTCTTATATCCATGCTTTAGATTGTAGCCCCTCGAAAGTTGTAATTCTGGATGCCCAGCATATTACAGAAGGACCCATTGCAACGATTCATTTACCAGTTCGGGTACCGGTCGGATTTCATTGTAACTGGATTGATTATCGGAAATTAAGAGCGAACTATTCTTAAAAAATGATTTAGCATCGACTTGTATTTGCTCTAAATAGATTTCTTCCTTTTCGCCATCCGCGTATCAAATATTATTTCTTTTCAAAATAGTAGTGAATTTACATTGAGGTGACATGGATGTCACCTGCCAGACAGAGGTTCAAGGATGAACCTTCTGTCTGGCAATGGCTTTGGTTACTTTGGCCTGTCAAAGTAACGAAAATGCCTACGCGTATATCAGTTAATTTAAGAAAACAGTCGAGGCCGTGATATTCATTCAATAAACGTACTTAAACCTTCTGAATAAACAGCTCACGATCAAAACGGTACTGCGGGAAGAACACGCCGTCTTCAGCACGTTCACCCGCACCAATTACCATGACCGCATACTGTTCATCATTCAATTTCAGAATTTCACGAACCATCGGCTCATCAAAACCTTCCATCATACAGCTGTCAAAACCATAAGCACGTAAAGCTAAGACCAGATTTTCACAAGCGAGCGCCGTCGTTTTGGTCGCCCACAGTTTCGCATCAGCCGGACTGAAAGCAGAAACTGGCATTTGTTTGTCCAGTGTACGGGCAACTTTGAAAGCTACTTTTTTAAAGTTACCGAAAGCATTCAGATAACCAGTCTTATAGTTGTAGGGAATATATTTATAGTATTTCTTAATTGCGGGCGGAGCTTCAGGAAATGGAAATTCATTCACATTACGTTTCGCCATTTCATCAATACGGTCGGTACGTGCGATACAGACAATTAGTTCAGAAGCTGTTTTGGCTGCCAGTTGACTCATACAGGCTTTGACCAGATGTTTTTTCTTGCTTGAATTTTGTACCACATAAAAAGTCCAAGGCTGCAAGTTCGAAGAATTCGGGGCCAACAACGCCAGATCCAGACAGGCATCCAGAACTTCGACAGGAATTGGCTTTTTGGTAAATTTACGCACCGAACGTCGGCTTTCAATCACCTTACGAAAATTATCGACATCTATATCTTGAGGTGCAGGTTCGTAATAACGTTTCTTTTCTGGATTTGAACTGTCCGTTGTTTGGGAAGAGGTTTGGGAGTTTTGATTTGGCATACTTCAGATTCTTGGAAAAATAAAAGATTGAGGCAGTCTAAACCACCTCATTGAACTCATAAGTTTGAAAATTAGTTGAATTGTGTGAAATCAGGTTTACGTTTTTGCATAAAGGCTTGAACCGCTTCCAGCATTTCTGGCGAGCCAACACGCTGCATGAAAATTTCTGCTTCATGGTCGATCCATTCTACAATTTCATTCACATTGTGTTTCATCAAGGCTTTAGATTGCACCAGTGATGCCAATGGCAGGGCAGAGAGCTGGGCAGCTTGTGCTGCTGCTTTGGTGTAAACATCTTCTTCAATGCTATTCACCAGACCTGCGTCGAGTGCTTTTTCACTATTGAATTTTTGCGCAGTCAGCAATAATTCGGCCGCTTTATGATAACCTGCTTGCTGAATCAACAGCTTGCTTGAAGCGCCTTCAGGTGATAGACCCAGACTGACAAATGGAATCTGGAACAGGGCAGTATTGTCACTATAGACCAGATCACAATGTAATAAGATCGTCACGCCAATGCCGATCGCAACACCACGCACCGCAGCAATCAAAGGCTTGGAAAATTTTGCAGCAGATTTGAGTAAAATAAACGGCGGGCCTTCAGCAGCGGGTGCTTGACCTTTCTTCGCGGCAGATTTCATAAAATCCTGCATATCATTGCCCGCACTAAAGTCTGCATCCTGACCACGTAATACAACTACACGAACTTCAGGCGCCCGATCAGCTTCATCTAAAGCTTTCGCAATCCAGAGATACAGCTCGCTATATAACGCATTTTTCGCTTCCGGGCGATTGATGGCTAAAGTGAGTACACCATGTTCTAAATTCGCATTCAAATGCTCATGAGGTTGTTGAATACAGCTCAGTGTCATCGTACTATCCTTGCTTTAAAACTTAATTTGATTTTATGGGAATGATTATGTCGCATATTTATTGGGACAGCACAACTCATGAGTCATAAAAAACTGATCCCTTATGAACTATACATTTGATTATCTGGTTTTCATTGGCCGCTTTCAGCCTTTTCATCTGGCACACATGCAAACGATTAACATTGCCCTGCAGCACAGTCAGAATGTGATTTTGGCTCTTGGTTCTGCACAAAATGAACGTAATATCAAGAATCCATTTTTGGCTTCGGAGCGTGAAGCCATGATCCTGTCAAATTTTAGTCCAGAAGATCGGGCTCGGATCAAATTTGTAGAAGTCATAGATGTTTATAATGATGAAAAATGGCAAAAACTGGTGAAATCGCTGGTGAACCAGGTTATTGAACCGGATGCCAAAGTCGGGCTGATTGGGCACTTTAAAGATGATTCTTCTTATTATTTAAAGTTTTTCCCAGAATGGGAAATGGTCGAACTTGACAGTCTTGAAGATGCCTTATCCGCCACGCCGATGCGTGAAGCTTATTATCGTGGCGAAATTCAACGGGATAAATTTCCACAAGGCACAATTGATTTTCTAGAGAATTTCCAAAAAACCACGACCTATCAGCAACTCAGTGAAAAATTTGCCCAGAATGATAAAACCAATCTAGTTTAAAAGTATCAGGTTGTTATGGGTTGATTCATGGTAGTTTGAGCATGCTGTTTCAAACATTCGCCTAAAATTTCCAGGGCAGACGACTGTTCTTTCCAGTGATGCCAATACAAGGGTACTTCAATTCGCATCTCACTCGAAAGTTCAAGCAGTTCACCTGACTCCAGCAAATCCCTGGTTTGATAGTCCGGCAGCCAGCCATATCCTAGACCCATGACAATCGCATCAAAAAACGCATGGGTCGATGGAATAAAGAAATGAGGATATTGAGCAAGGTTCAGGCCAAATTCGTGCTGAATAAATTGGGTATGGAGTTGGTCTTTTTCATTAAAAATAATGGCAGGGGCAAGGCGTAGCGCATCCCGATGTACCCCTTGATGAAACCAGTTTCGGGAAAAGTCAGGGGTGGCGACCAGACGATACTGCATCTGTCCGATCAACTCAGCCCGGCAACCTTTCATTGCCTTGGCTTCAGTACTCAAACAGGCATTGACGAGACCTGCTTCTAACAGATGATGAGTCTGTGATTGATCATCTACCTGAAAATGCAGCACAATTTTATGCTGGATCAGCTGGGTTTGTAAGGTTGGTAATAGCCAGGTCGCGAGTGAATCAGCATTGGTGGCAATATTCAGGCAGTAGAAACCTTCATGTTGCAGCTGTCCACCCAGATCCTGCATCAGATTCTGTTCTAGCAAACGTTGATGCTGTAAATAATGCAATAAAGTTTGTCCTGATTGGGTCACGCGGCAAGGCCGATCTCTCACCAGAAGCAATTGTCCCAATTTTTTTTCCAGACTTTGAACACGAAGGGTCACTGCCGAGGCAGTAATATTTAGCTGCTCGGCAGCCAGATCGAAACTTCCCGTTTTTGCAACTGCGTAAAAAGCATCACATTGTTTCGCATTCAGCATATCTGTTATCTAAAAATAATTTAGTTAAATTGATATTAACTTAGTTTTAATTAATCGCATCCATTTTGTTGAATAATTCATTTATTCAAAAAAGGGGAATGTGATGTTCAGTTATATGGTGAGTGGTTTTGCTGTGGGAATGAGCCTGATTATCAGTATCGGTGCACAGAATGCTTTTGTATTAAAACAAGGTTTAAAACAACAGCATGTGTTCTGGGTCTGTGTGATTTGTGCCTTGTCTGATTCCATTTTAATTCTGCTTGGCGTACTGGGCTTTGCGCGCGTCATTGAACATTATCCGGATATTGTTATATTTTCTAAATATATTGGCGCAGGATTCCTATTTTATTATGGTTTGCACCATGCGATCAGCGCATTTAAATCAACAGAGGTTTTAGCACCAAGTGATCAGCTAACAGAGCATTTTCTACAAGTACTGATGATCTGCCTGGCTTTTACCTGGCTAAATCCGCATGTTTACTTAGACACAGTCATATTGATTGGATCAATTTCAACCCAATACGCCTTAGGAAAATGGTGGTTTGCTTTAGGTGCTGTCTGTGCTTCCTGGTTTTTCTTCTTTAGTTTGGGATATGGGGCAAAGATACTGACGCCTTGGTTCCAACATCCAAAAGCATGGAAAATACTGGATGCTATTATTGCATGTACCATGTGGGGCGTCGCAGTGTCATTAATTCTCAGTATTTGATTCAGGCTACGAAAGCCGATAGATCGGTTAAGAGTTATCTAAGCGTGTCATTTTAGATAGTGATGGAGAATAGGCAGCGCAGAAAACAACTCTTTTCAGTGCTGCAAGCACATGGATATTTCCAATATAAATTGAACTTAAAATAAACGATCTGTCTTATATAAAAAATTTATAAAATCAGAATTTTATAAGATGAAACCAGTTTCCTGCTCGCCTAGCAGGGCCACTTATCAGAAAAAAATCAGCTCAAGTATTTTGTCCGTTAGTCATGAATGATTTTACAAAAACTTCAATAAACTGGTATAAAAATAACGAAAACCTGTTCGCTCAAAAACAAGAAAATTTAGTTTCAGATTAAGCCGTGTACTTAAATCCGATCAATAAGAAATTAAACAAGGTGGATTTAAAATTGAAAACAACAATAAAAACTGGGCTCCTTAGCTTAGCGATCTGTTTAGCTTTGACCAGTCAGTCTTTTGCAAGATCATGGACCTTAACTCCCAAAAGTGATGTCGGTTTTGAGATCAAGTCGATGGGTCTTACTGTAGTTAAAGCCAAGTTCAATCAGGTTCAATCCACGATGCAGTTTGATGCTAAAGCACCGCAAAATGCCTCAACCCATCTGGTCATGGATGTAGAAAGTTTAAGCTTTAGTAAGCCGCTATTTAAACATATGATTTTGGGCGAAGACCTGTTTTATGTAGAAAAATATAAGACTGTAATTTTTAAAAGTATCCAGTTTAAAGACTTGGGTAATGGCAAATACAATGTTTTAGGTCATTTAACCCTACGTGGTGTGACCAAACCTGTGATTTTTGAAACCACGTTTAAACCCAGTATGTCAAATGCCAACCTGCTTGATGTTCAGGCATCTGCCGTGATTAACCGTAGGGATTTTGGTATGAAAAAAGGAATTGCCGGGGTAGGGGATAAAGTTAATCTTCATCTATCAGGCCAGTGTGAAATGAACTAGGGTAGATATAAAATACTTGATGATATGAACGTTATTGTAAAAAAAGCTCGAATATTTCGAGCTTTTGTCTATACGATAAGCATGCAATTAAGCAGCTTGCAAAGCTTTTAAATCTTCCAGAACTTGTTCTGCATGACCTGCTGCTTTGACCTTACGGTATTCTTTGACCAGTTGGCTATTATGGAAAATAAAAGTTGAACGCTCAATGCCCATTACTTGTTTGCCATACATGTTCTTTTCTTTAATCACATCAAAGTGATGACACAAAATTTCTTCTTTATCGCTGATCAGATTGATACTCAAATTCTGCTTTTCAGTAAAGTTCTGATGCGCTTTTACCGAATCACGGGATACGCCAAGAATTGTGGTATTTAAAGCATCGAACTGATCTTTTAAACAGGAAAATCCTACTGCCTGAGTTGTGCAGCCCGGTGTAGAATCTTTAGGATAAAAATAAATCACCAGCCATTCTGTATTTAACTGGGTTAAATTGATTTCGCCTGTCGTCGCAGGAAAATTTTGGTCAAGCAAACTCATTTCAGACATAAAAACTCCTGTTTTCTTGAAATTTTTTCAAAAAAAATAAGCCACATTATTATAGTGGCTTATTTTATCAAAGAATAATCAAATCTTATTTCTTTGGTGCCGCTTGAGCTGATTTCATCGCTTCTTCAGTCAAAGTTTTCAGTTTGCCTGTTAACTGTGGACCAAAGCATGCTTGAAGATCTTTATTCTGCTTCTGTACAAAAGCTAAAGTGCCTGGGCTTTTCTTCTGGTTAATAGTGCTTTGAATTTCCCATTTTTGTGCATTGGTTAATTTGCCATCTGCTTCAATAGCACAACCACAATATTTGCTGACTTCAGCAGATGTCAATTTTTTGCTTTTGCCAGTTTCATTTTTACAAACATTGATCAATGCAGATTTTACATTGGTGCTTTTATAAGCTTGTTGTAATTTGTCATCAGCCGCTTGAGCCGTAGTTGCGAACATAGCAGCAGCTGAGACAATTGCTGAAAGCACGATGCTTGATTTTAAATTCTTCATAAACTCTACCTTGTTATTACGGTATATAACGTGTCGGGTCTTCAACACCTGCGTCCGCAAAACCTTGTTTACGTAAACGACAACTGTCGCATTTGCCACAGGCACGTCCTTGGTCATCTGCTTGATAGCATGACACCGTTTGACTGTAGTCTACGCCATGTTCAATACCTAAGCGAATGATATTTGCTTTGGATAAATGTAACAAAGGTGTTTCAAATTTGAGCGCCTGACCCTCTACGCCAACCTTGGTCGCAAGGCGTGCCATGTTGGCAAATGCCTCGATAAATTCCGGACGGCAATCCGGATAACCGGAGTAATCAACCGCATTAATTCCGATGACAATCGCTTCAGCTTCGAATACTTCAGCTGCTGCTAAGGCGTAAGACAAGAAGATAGTATTACGTGCTGGAACATAGGTAATCGGAATGCCAGCCTGTTCATGGTCGGGCACCTCAATACTATGATCGGTAAGGGCTGAGCCACCCAGATTACCCAGATCAATATTGATCACTCGATGTTCCACACCCGCACGTTGCGTTAAAGCTTTTGCTGCATCCAGCTCGGTCGTTGAACGCTGACCATATCGAAAACTGAGTGCGATACATTCATAGCGTGCCTGCGCCCAAGCCAGACATGTTGTTGAGTCTAATCCGCCAGATAACAGGACAATGGCACGAGGGCGCATAAGCTGATTCTCCAAAAAAATACTTTACAAAAAATTAACGACCAGTTTCATCATTCCATAACAACTTGTGCAGCTGTAACTGGAAACGAACAGGGAGATGGTCTTCTAAAATCCACTGAGCCAAATCACGTGCCAGTGGCGGTAAACGAACCGCACCTTTTTCGACCGCAAATGCAGGCGAAAACCAAACTGTACTCACTTTGTCTTGAAGTTGGTACTGTTCAAGTTGTTGTTTTGACCATTCATAATCTTCACGATTGCATATTACGAACTTGATTTGATCATGTGCAGTTAAATGATCGAGATTAGCAAGCAAATTCCGTGCAACTTCACCTGAATTTGGTGTTTTTAAATCTAAAACTTTGGAAACACGTGAATCCACTTTGGACACATCTAAAGCGCCACTGGTTTCAAGTGAAACCTGACATCCTAAATCTGCAAGTCGCTGCATCAGGGGTAGGGCATTCGGTTGTGCCAGTGGTTCACCGCCGGTCACACAGACATAAGGGGTTTTAAAATCAAGCGTGGCCTGGATAATATCGTCCAGAGACTGACGCTCACCGCCTTCAAAGGAATAGGTGGTATCACAATAGCTACAACGTAATGGGCAACCGGTTAAACGGATAAATACCGTTGGTAGTCCTGCGGCATTGGCTTCACCTTGCAATGAATAGAAAATCTCCGTAATGCGTAAACCCGCAGATGGATCAGAGACAGGAATTGCGGAAGATCGAAGCGTATTCATAACAAAACTAACCAATGAGAAATAAATAACCGGGTATAAAAATAAAAATCCCTACGATTATTACTAATCGTAGAGACGAGGAGCGGTTGAGGCTCCGAGGAACACGAATGTGTCCTCTAAGTTAAGACATCTTAATCTTCGCGTAATAGATCGTTCAGGCTTGTTTTAGAACGAGTTTGTGCATCAACTTTTTTCACGATGATGGCAGCATACAAGCTGTAAGTACCGCATTTAGACGGAAGGCTACCCGCAACAACGACAGAACCTGCTGGTACACGGCCGTAGTGGATTTCGCCAGTGGCACGGTCATAAATCTTGGTTGATTGACCAATGAATACGCCCATTGAAATCACAGAACCTTCTTCAACGATTACGCCTTCAACGATTTCAGAACGTGCACCGATAAAGCAGTTATCTTCAATAATGGTTGGATTCGCTTGAAGCGGTTCAAGTACACCACCAATACCTACACCACCTGACAAGTGAACATTTTTACCGATTTGTGCACATGAACCTACAGTTGCCCAAGTATCAACCATCGTGCCTTCATCTACATAAGCACCAATGTTGACATAAGAAGGCATCAAGATCACGCCTTTAGCCTGGAAAGAACCTTTACGTGCAACAGCAGGCGGTACAACACGTACGCCAGCAGCCTTGAATTGTTCTTCAGTCCAACCTGAGAATTTAGTCTCTACTTTGTCATAGAAACGAAGATCACAAGCTTCCATTGGTTTGTTGTCGTTTAATTTAAATGATAACAATACCGCTTTTTTAATCCATTGATGAACAACCCATTCACCATCGATTTTTTCAGCAACACGTAAAGTACCATTGTCTAGACCAGCAATTACTTCCTCAACTGCTTGACGGATTTCAGCAGAGCAATCTGCAGCTGTAAAATTCGCACGGTCTTCAAACGCTTGTTCAATGATTGTTGAAAGCTGCGACATGATCTTCCTTCCAGAAAAAAATTTTCTAGATTTTACACTATATTGCAGGAAAAATAGTTGAAAGCACTAAAAATAGATGAAAAATAACCAAAAGTGTAGAAAGCGTGAAATTATTAAAGTGATAAGTGTACTTTTTCATTATGTTGAAATGTAGGAGAAGTGTTAGAAAACGCTTGGTTCTGAACAAGAAAAATTAATTTGTATCAAAAAATAACAAAAGATGAGCAAAATGTGAATAAAAAATATTTTTTAAGTCCTTTATATTGAGCTCATCACGAATAACTAATGATGAAAAAAAAGTTCTTTTGAGGAGAGAAATAATGAAAGCTTTATATCAACTTTTAGCAGTATCCGTTCTAGCTGCCACAGCTGGATCTGTCATGGCTGCTGATGAAACGATCGTAACAGATGAAGGTGTAGCATCTTTCTCTTTCTTTAAACCCGCAGCTGTTCGTGCTGAAGTCGGTACTACCGGTTATGGTGGTGCAATTTCTTGGAATGCCAATCCATATGTTGGCGTGACTTTAGGTTATAACGGTGGTGACATCTCTTGGTCTGATGATATCTCAGTAAATGGGACTAAATATGACCTGGATATGGACAATAACCTGACCTATTTAAATGCTGAAATCCGTCCTTGGGCGAACTGGTTCTATATGGCAGCAGGCGTAGGTTATATTGACAATGATTATGGGTTAGAAAGTCGTACAGGTGCTGATGGTATTATTACTGTTGATGGTAATCGTTATGAAACAGTAGGTGGAACTACTGGGCGTGTGACAGGAGATTTATCTTACAAAAACAATATCGCACCTTATGTAGGGATTGGTTTCTCACCAGCAATTACTAATCGTTGGGGTGTATTTGGTGAAATCGGTGCCTACTACAATGGTAATCCACGCGTCAATTTAGCATCTACTGGTAACTTTATAGCTGTAGATTCTACTAATCCAGATATTCCAGATTTTGATACTGCCTTACGTAATGAAGAAAACGAAATTCGTAACGACAATGAATACGAATGGCTACCAGTCGCAAAACTGGGTGTCAGCTTCCGCTTCTAAATTTTAGCTATATAAAAAAAAACGGGCTTCGGCCCGTTTTTTTATTTTTTAGAACAATTTTAAAAGTGATAACCCAGTTTCAAGCCTGCGATCAAAGCACTATTTTCAGAAACTGCAGATAAACCTGCAATCTGTGGCGTAATAGGTGCGGATGAAGAAATTTCAGGTTTTTGAAACTTTAAATAATATAGTCCTGTAGCAATATCCCAGGTTTCTTGAATCTTATAAAGATGACCTAGTCCGATGCCCCAATAGCCATCACTCGGATTCAGGGTTGAAGCTGAATTTCCTGTACCAGAATCCCATAAAAGTTCGATAGAATTTATGCCAAAAGATGGCCATTGATGGGCAAGTCCGATTTTTCCAGACCATTGATCTTTACGATAATCAATCATTCTAAAAGGTTTTACTTCAGGGAACTGTAAGGCCGCATAGTCAATTACAGCGCCAAATTTAGGCGGCTGAATGACAAAATTTTGCCAGTTCGACCAACGCAGTGTGCCATAGAGCGCATTTTGATCAGTTAAAGCTGTCTGAAAATCCAGATTCACTGACTGAGGAGTTTGAATTTCTGTATAAGGTGCTGGATTCGTACCTAAAACAATCGATTCAGTGGTTTTATTGTGATGAGTGATTGCAGAACGATAGGTCAGTGCGGTTCTAAAAAAATATTCTGGAATCTGATAACTGATTCCAGCAAGCCAGCCCCAAGCGGGATCTCGTTCAAATGTGACCTGATACCCATTGAATATATAAAATGTCTGCCCGGCTAAATATAAATTTCCCTCTAAGCTTTGATAACTTAGTCCTGTATAAAAATTCCAGTCATCGTCTGGTTGAAAGCCAATTAATGAGGTCAAATTATGACTCTTAAACTGAATGGTAGCAGCCTCAATTGGAAGTGTTGCACCTGCAAAAACAGGATCATAATGATAAGCGATATCTATAGAATAAGGCTGATCGTAAATCAGTCCCCACGACATTTGAGGATTCAATTGGACTTTTAATGCGGCATTGGAAACCCATTCGCTATGGGTAAGATTTCCTGTAGAAAAATCAGTGATGCCTAATTGTTGCAGCTCTTCGGTATGTTGTACCTGACCGCTGATATCAGGGCGGACCCAAGCTAGAGAAACTTCAGCATAATGATTTTCTTCAAAAAAAGATTGAATGGACTGACCAGATTGTTCAAACGCTGCTGCATAACCTGACTCAGAGAAAAACAACCCCATGCAGAAAAGAGCAAATTTATGATTAATCATCTTGGTATAATTCAATTTATTATGCACGTGATTATGCTTGATATTTATATTCTTTATCTACTCAAAAAATAAAAAAGAGGCGATGTAGCCTCTTTGATTAAAAACTTAAAATACTGCAATTTATTCGTCTGGATAAGCCACTTTTTTCAGTGCCTTAATATCTGCGTCTGGGGAACAGAGTGAAATAAACTCGTAGCCATAACCTCGCAGTAAATGACCTTTACGCACTGCAATCCAAGTGGTATTTATGCCGAAAATATCGGTTTCAATCTGCTTTAAACGGTAATCACGCTCCGGGTCATAGGCCACATCGTTGACAATGCCGATGCCCATATTCATTTCTACATAGGTCTTGATGACATCGGCATCAAGCGCGGACATCACAATATCTACATCAAAACCAGCTTCTTCAAAGGCGGTATCAATCTTGGAGCGACCGGTAAAACCACCATGATAGGTAATAATCGGGTAGTGCGCCAGATCTTCGATGAGCACGTGTTCTTTGCTTGCCAGTGGATGATTCTGCGGGGTAATAATACTGTGTTGCCAGTTATAGTAAGGTACGCTGGCCAGATTATCTTCAGTGGTGAGTGCTTCGGTCGCAATACCGATATCCGCTTGACCTTGCAGTAGCATTTCCGTGATTTCAATCGGGCTGGCCTGTTGCAAAATCAAATGTACTTTAGGGAATTCTTTTTTGAATTGGCTGACAATTGGTGGCAACACATAACGCGCCTGGGTATGCGTCGTGGCAATCGTCAATGTGCCTTCATCGACTTTATTGAAATCATCGGCCAGACGTTTGATATTGTCGGCATCGACCAGCATGCGTTCCACAATGCCTAAAAGTGCCTGACCTGGTTCGGTTAAGCCCAGTAGACGTTTACCTTTACGGATAAATAACTGCACCCCCAGTTCATCTTCCAGATCTTTAATATGCTTACTTACCCCGGACTGTGAAGTATAAAGCGCAGCAGAAGCTTCAGTTAAATTAAAGTTTTGTCTAACCGTTTCTCGTATAATTCTTAATTGTTGGAAATTCATAATTCTCTTACCCTAGAAGAGGATGGGGCATTTTAAAGCCCCATCTTTTGATCTTAAGCGACCTGGTTTTCAAATAAATGCAAATTCACCGCACTTAACCACACGGTTTGATTTGGGCGGAATTGATGCGCTCTCGCTTCATCAGGTGTTAGTAAAATTTCGATCAGGTTGCCTTGACGGTCATTTAGCTCTGCAACGACTTTACCCGCGATCCATAATTCACGAATGAAGGTCGCTTGAATGGCATTGTCGTGTGGCTGTGCATGAATGCGTAGCTCATCTGGGCGCGCGAATAAAATCACTTCACCTTGAGCGGCATTTTTTGCACCCTCGAATTGAATGCGGTCTTCACCGAGCTGGATGAGGCCGCCATGGTTCTGACCTTCAAAACGGTTCGCCTGACCCAAAAAGTCGAATACAAATGGAGTTTTCGGGGTTTCATAGACTTCACGTGGAGATCCGATCTGTTCCACATTGCCTTTGTTCATTACTACGATCTGATCTGCAACTTCGAGTGCTTCTTCCTGATCATGGGTTACAAAGATCGAGGTGATATGCAATTCGTCATGCAGGGTACGTAACCAGCGACGTAGCTCCTTACGGACTTTGGCATCCAGTGCACCGAAAGGTTCATCCAGTAATAATACACGCGGTTCAACTGCCAAAGCACGTGCAAGGGCAATACGCTGGCGCTGACCACCAGAAAGTTGAGCTGGATATCGGTCAGCCAGGAAACCAAGCTGAACCAAGTCGAGCAAACGAGTCACACGTTTCTTGATTTCTGCTTCCGATGGACGGGTTTTACGCGGACGCACACGCAAACCAAAGGCAATATTGTCAAATACCGTCATATGGCGGAATAGGGCATAGTGCTGGAATACAAAGCCAACTTCACGCTCCCGTACATGTACATTGGTGGCATCCTGACCTTCTAAAATCACCTGACCGCCATCCGCAGATTCCAGACCGGCAATAATCCGTAGCAAAGTGGTTTTACCACAGCCGGATGGGCCAAGAAGTGCGACCAGTTGACCATCTGGGAAATCCAGCGAAATGTTTTTTAGTGCGTGGAATGCACCAAAGTGTTTTTCAATATTTTGTACTTGAATACTCATGTGGGCATTCCTTAGGAAACTGTTGAATCTTCATTACGTTTGTCTTGTTTTTCCTGGCGCAGTTCCACCCATGTTTTTAAAATCAGGGTCACAATTGCGAGGAGAGCCAGAAGCGAAGACACGGCAAACGCAGCACTAAAGGTATATTCGTTATAAAGAATTTCGACGTGTAGCGGCAAGGTATTGGTTTCACCACGGATATGGCCGGAAACCACCGACACCGCACCAAATTCACCCATGGCCCGCGCATTACATAGAATCACGCCGTAGATCAGACCCCATTTGATATTGGGCAGGGTCACTTTCCAGAAAGTCTGCCAGCCAGACGCACCGAGTACAATCGCAGCTTCTTCTTCTTCGGTGCCTTGTGCTTCCATTAACGGAATCAACTCACGTGCAACAAAAGGTACAGTAATGAAGATAGTCGCCAAGACAATTGCAGGCACCGCATAAAGGATCTTGATATCATGATCCATCAGCCAAGATCCCATCCAGCCTTGGGTACCGAAAATCAGCACCAGCATCATACCCGCGATCACAGGTGAAACCGAGAAGGGGAGATCAATAATGGTCGTCAGGAATGATTTACCTGGAAAGTTAAACTTCGCCACAGACCAGGCTGCCCCAACACCAAATACGACGTTGAGCGGTACCGCGATTGCAGCCGTCAGCAAGGTAAGTTTCACTGCCGACAAGGTATCTGGATGCACCAGTGCCTGTGTATAAACGCCAACCCCTTGTTTAAACGCTTCAACAAAAACCAGAATCAAGGGCAGAATCAAGCAGCTTAAAAAGAAGATTAAGGCAATAGTGAGCAGTGTATAGCGTACCCAAGTCGGTTCGCGGGTTGCATCACGGGATTGCAGCTTTTCAGCCAGCGCATTACTGTTGGTATTTAAACTCATCGCGCAGTTCTCCCGGTACGACGGCTGGCCCATGCCTGTAATAAGTTAATCAGGAATAGCATCACGAAGGAAATCAGTAGCATGACGACAGCAATCGTGGTTGCACCAGCATAGTCATATTCTTCTAAACGAGAAATAATCATTAAGGGTGCAATTTCCGTTTCAAAAGGCTGGTTACCGGCAATAAAGATCACCGAACCATACTCACCGACACCACGGGCAAAGGCCAAAGCAAAACCAGTGATCAGCGCAGGCAGAAGAATTGGAAAAATCACTTTGGTCACAATCTGAAAACGGTTGGCACCCAATGCAGATGCAGCTTCTTCCAGTTCAGTTTCCAGATCACTCAGTACCGGTTGGACGGTACGCACCACAAAAGGCAGGCCAATAAAGATCAATGCCAGTGTAATACCAATCGGGGTATAAGCGACTTGAATGCCAATCGGTTCTAAATATTGACCAATCCAGCCGGTCGGTGCATATAAAGAGGTCAGGGCAATACCCGCAACTGCAGTTGGCAAGGCAAATGGCAAATCTACCAGAGCATCGACTATGCGTTTGCCCGGAAAGCTGTAACGTACCAGACACCACGCCAGCAACAGGCCAAAAACTACATTGACCAGTGCAGCGACAATGGCCGCGGTGAAACTTAACTGCAATGATTTCAAGATACGTTCAGAGCTCAGGATTTCCCATAAGCCATCCCAGCCAATGCCCAGTGATTTAATAAAAACAGCTGACAGCGGGATCAAAACGATTAATGACAAATACGCTAGGGTAAAGCCTAGAGAAAGACCAAATCCTGGCAGCACTCGGGATCGCTGCGACATGATTACTCCTCAAAAGAGAGAATGCTGATTAAAAATAACCAGCGAAATTAGAAAATAAATTTGGCACAAGCATAGTTTGCAGCGACTAAAATGCAAATTTAAAATAATACTTGCTATCATCAACTTCGCTGATATGGGGCATAGTGTTTTCTGAAATCAAATAGTGTTCAATTTCAGGAAAAGGGCCAAAACCAGAAGCGACATTGACATGACCGACTGCACCCAGATTAATTGGTTTGATTTTCCAGGTTTGGGCCAGTATGTGGGCATCTTCAAAACTTAACCAGGGATCATTTTCACTGATCAATAACGTGGTGGGCACCTGAAGCTTGAGCTGTTGAAAATAGGTGCTGTAGTCAGTCTGACTGTCGCGCGAAAAACCATTTTCCCCAAATCGTGCCGGATTAGCTGGTGCCACCAATAGCAGATTTTTTACTTTTGCATTGAGTTCGGGATGTCGGGCAAGGGCCGCAATACTGGTCAGACAGCCAAAGCTGTGTGCGACAATCTGAACCTCTGCTGGAATGGCTTGCAGAGTTTTGACAAATTCTGCTACCCAGATATCCAGTACCGGATGATTCCAGTCCTTTTGCTGCACACGGGAGCATCGCATCAGCCGGTGCTGTAAGCAGGTTTGCCAGTGGTTGTATTCACTGCCACCTACACCAGGAACGATAAGCGTATGAATCATGTCGATGCTCCTATATCAATCAGCTTGGAAAATTATTTCGCGCTGTTGGCTTTAACGATCTGGTCAAATACACCACCATTTTCAAAGTGAGCCTTTTGTACTTTGTTCCAGCCGCCAAATTCCTGATCAACCGTCACCAGTTTTAATGGCTTAAATACTTGGCTGTATTTGGCCAGTACTTTGGCATTACGTGGACGATAATAATGTTTACCTGCCAGGTCTTGACCCAATGGCGAATACAGGAAGTTCAAATAACCTTGAGCCAAGTGCTGGTTGCCTTTTTTCTTGGCATTTTTTTCTACAATCGCCACCGGTGGCTCAGCCAGAATCGACAGAGAAGGGGTAATAATTTCAAACTTGCCCGGCTGTTCGCGAAGGGCTAAATGCGCTTCGTTTTCCCATGCGAGTAAAACATCCCCAATGCCACGTTCAGCAAAGGTCGTGGTTGAACCACGTGCCCCGGAATCCAGAACTTTGGTATTTTTATAAATTTTACGAACAAATTCTTGCGCAGTCTTATCGTTGCCGCCCGCCTGATGTTTGGCCCAAGCCCAAGCCGCCAGATAATTCCAGCGTGCACCGCCTGAAGTTTTCGGGTTTGGGGTAATGATCGCTACGCCCGGTTTGACCAGATCACCCCAGTCCTTAATCTCTTTCGGATTGCCTTTACGCACCAGGAACACGATGGTTGAAGTATAAGGCGTCGAGTTTTGCGGCAATTTCTTTTGCCAGTCCGCAGGTAACAGTTTAGCTTTTTCTGCCAGCACATCAATATCGGCAGCCAATGCTAACGTTACGATATCTGCATCCAGACCATCAATCACGGCACGTGCCTGTTTGCCTGAACCGCCATGCGATTGCTTGAAATTGATTTTTTGACCGGTACGGCTTTCCCAATATTTGCCAAAATTCTTATTTACATCTTCATACAGTTCACGGGTCGGATCATAGGATACATTGAGAAAATCACGTGCTGCTGCACCAAATGAGGTTGCCGAGATAACAGCTGCTAAAACCCCAAGTTTTAATGTGTTTGAAATGCTCATCTGGACTGAATCTCTGATATGTTCTGTAACATAAGCGCAGAATAAACTTATTCTTTATGCATAAAAAATAATTAAAAATGAATTTTATATGAAAAAAAGAGATAAATAAGCTCTTAAGTGTTTGAAATAAGAATGGCCTTATGAATAAAGGCCATAATGAACTGCATTTAAAGTATTATTTTGCGTGATTGGCTTTGACAATCTGATCAAACACACCGCCGTTATCAAAATGCTGTTTCTGAACCTTGGTCCAGCCACCGAACTCTTTATCGATGGTCACCAGTTTTAATGATTTGAATACACTGCTGTACTGCTTCAAGACATTCGCATTACGTGGACGATAGAAGTTCTTTGCAGCCACAGTCTGTCCAGCAGGTGAATACAGATAATTCAAATAGGCTTTGGCCAGATGTTCATTGCCATCTTTCTTGGCATTCTTTTCTACAATCGCCACCGGTGGTTCAGCCAGAATAGACAGAGAAGGGGTAATAATTTCAAATTTGCCTGGCTGTTCGCGGACAGCTAAATGCGCTTCATTTTCCCAAGCCAGTAATACATCCCCAATCCCGCGCTCAGCGAAAGTCGTCGTGGCACCACGTGCACCCGAATCCAGTACTTTGGTTTGTTTGTAGATTTGACGGACAAAGTCTTGTGCTTTGGCATCATTGCCACCTTTCTGGTGTTTGGCCCAAGCCCAAGCGGCTAAATAATTCCAGCGCGCACCACCCGAGGTTTTCGGGTTCGGAGTAATAATGTCTACGCCGAGTTTAACCAGATCACCCCAGTCTTTAATTCCTTTCGGATTGCCTTTACGTACCAAAAACACAATCGTCGAAGTATAAGGCGTCGAGTTTTGCGGGAATTTCTTCTGCCAGTCTTTCGGCAGCAAACCGCGCTCTGCAATTTCATCAATATCTGCCGCCAGTGCCAGTGTCACGACATCCGCATCCAGACCATCAATCACGGCACGCGCCTGTTTGCCTGAACCGCCATGTGACTGTTTATAATTGACTTCCTGGCCTGTGGTTTTTTTCCAGTAAGCACTGAATTCTTTATTAAAGTTGTCGTACAATTCGCGAGTCGGGTCATAAGACACGTTCAGGAAATCTTTTGCAGAGACGCTCAACGCGCTTGCTGAAAGTAGCGCTGCCAGTACCCCGATTTTTAATTTACGCGTGTTCATTTTTTGCCTCAAGTTTTTTAGCTTTTGTTAGATGGGGCAAGAATAGCTTGAGATTTTTTGCATAAAAAATAATTAAAAAAGAATTGGATGTGAGTAAAAAAGATATATAGGTGAAGCCTGATTCTGACTGCTCGATTTTTCATTTTAGAGGCTGCAAAATATGCTGTATTTAAAAAATGCCCAACCTGTCAGCCATATAGATGTGCTGGATCGTGGCTTTCATTATGGTGATGGTTGTTTTACCACGGCCCGGATTCGGCATAACCGGATTGAATTATATGATCGTCATCTGGCACGTTTGCAAATCAGCAATCAAAAATTAAGCCTGAATGCCAATCTTGATCTGATTGCAGAAAGTTTACAGCTTTTACAGCAGTCAGAAAGTGAACTGAATGGAACATTAAAGATTGTGCTGAGCCGTGGAATTGGCCAGCGTGGTTATAGCTTGCCGGATCATCCCGCAGATCTCTGGCTGTTTTATTATCCTCAAACCGTACAGGATTTTAAGTTTGAGCAGATTCAAAGTGGCATCTTACAGCAGGCATTAGGGTTGACGATGCCGAGTCTGGTCGGGCTAAAAACCTTAAACCGTCTGGAACAGGTTTTACTGAAACAGGAAGCCGATCAACGTGGCTGGACTGAGGCCATGGTGACAGATGTACAGGGTGGTGTTGTCGAAGGGGTGAGCAGTAATTGTTTCATTCGTATAAACAATACATGGATTACGCCAGAACTTCGTTATAATGGCGTCTTCGGTGTCATGCGTGCAGAAATTCTACAACGTATGCAAGATCAGGGAATTACCTGTCAGCAACGCTGTATCGATATGGATGAAATCAACCATATTCAAAGCCTATTTTTCTGCAATGCACTCAGCCCGATGAAAATTGTCACGCAATTTGAGCAGCGCGCCTTGGATGGCGATGCTTGTATTGAACTTTTTAACCGTCTTCGATTAAATCAGATGTCTTAATATGTCAGCTTCCAAACCTAAAGCCAAAAAGAAAAATAAAGCGAGATTCTCCTCATCTTTCAAAGGAATTGCCTTAGTCCTGATTGGTATTGCTTTGATCTTGGCGTTGATCCTGAAAAGCAGTTTGTGGAAGGATTATCCTGTAGAAGGAAAAAAACAGCTGCTCGCGATTGAATCTGGTCAAACCTATTCCGGTTTTATTGATCGTCTGGCCACAGAAGGTCAGGTGAGTTTCCCGATTATTCTCAAGCTGTATCAGCGCATCATGATTCATGACACCATGAAAGCGGGTGTGTATGAAGTGCGTCAGGGCATGAGCATCCGTCAAGTCTTGGAAATGATTTCCGATGCAGATAATGCACAGATGAGCCGGATTCTGGTAATTGAGGGAACGACCTTTAAGCAACTGATTGATGCCCTGAAGAAAAATGATCTGGTTACTAAAGAAGTGCTGCATCTGCCTACTGCGCAATTACTCAAAGAACTCAATATTCCGTTTTCACATCCTGAAGGGCTGTTTGCACCGGATACTTATTTCTTTGCCAAAGGTGAAACTGACCGTAAAATTCTGACCAATCTGTATCAACGCCAGATGAAAGCATTGGATGAGGCGTGGGCGAAACGTGCAAGTGATTTGCCGTATCAGAATAAATATGACGCGCTGATCATGGCATCGATTGTTGAAAAAGAGACCAGTGTGGATCGTGAATTGGAACAGGTTTCTGGGGTGTTTGTACGCCGTTTAAAAATTGGCATGCGTTTACAGACCGATCCAACGGTGATTTATGGAATGGGTGACAGCTATAACGGCAATATTACCCGTAAGGATTTACGCACACCGACGCCGTATAATACCTATACCATTTCAGGTTTGCCGCCAACGCCGATTGCCTTGCCAAGCAAGAAAGCCATTGAAGCAGCCATGCATCCAGATAATTCTGACAATCTGTATTTTGTTGCTACCGGCAATGGTGGGCATAAGTTCACGAGCAATCTGAATGACCACAATAAAGCCGTACAGGAATATCTGACGACTTTACGCTCGAAAAATAAGGAATGAGTATGTTTATTAGCTTTGAAGGCACAGAAGGTGTAGGTAAAACCACGCTCATTCGTTCGATCTATGAAGATTTTATCGCACAGGGTAAAGATGTCATTTTGACTCGTGAACCGGGTGGAACCCCAATGGCTGAGCAGATTCGTTCGCTATTGTTGACAGTGAATCATGAAGAAACCATGGCGCATGATACCGAGCTGTTATTGATGTATGCGGCGCGTGCCCAGCATCTGGCACAAGTGATTCTGCCTGCATTGGAAGCCGGGAAAATTGTCCTGTGTGACCGTTTTAGCGATGCCAGCTTTGCCTATCAATGTGCAGGTCGGGGCCTGAGTGAAACAAAATTGCAGTTACTGAATGATCACTTTGTTGCACGCATGCCGGACATTACCTTCTGGTTAGAAGCGCCTATTGAACTGGGGATGAACCGAGCACGCGAACGTGGTGCGCTAGATCGCTTTGAACAGGAAAAAGTCACTTTCTTTGAGAAAGTGAGAGCAGGATATGAAAGCTTGTGGCAACGTCATCCTGAACGGATCAAACGTCTGGATGCAACTCAAACGCCTGAGCAGGTATTTGAGCAGGCCTTAAGTTATTTAAAATAAGCTTGGAATTAAAATACTTTTTATTTAATTTTTCTCTAGGTTTATTTGTGAAGAATCTTCTATATTAAGACTGATATAGAAGATTTTTTAATCATATGAAAACGACCAAAACTGAGATAGAACAATTTTTACAAAAAGAATTTCCGCAAAGTCTGGAGAAGTGCCGGATTGAAGCCGTTTCTCCGCGTGGAGCCACTCTGCTTTATCAGGTGAGATCAGAAGAATTGCGCCCAGGCGGCACAGTTTCTGGCCCAACCATGATGACCTTGGCGGATTTTGCTCTTTATGTCGCGATTCTGGGTGAAATTGGATTGGTTGGTTTGGCTGTGACCACTAACTTGAATATCAATTTTTTACGTAAACCTTCAGGTGGAACAGATATACGGGGAGAGTGTAAGCTCATCAAGGTGGGCAAAGCATTGATTGTGGGAGAAGTCTGGATTTATTCGATTGATCAGGATGAACCTGTGGCGCATGTGACCGGAACATATTCAATTCCACCACAACGTTAATTATCTGAAATATAAAAGATTGACTGTAAATAGCCTAAGCTACCTTTAAGCAGATAAAAATCTAAAAAGAAAAGGAGATATCATCCAAGGATGTTATCTCCATCTACTTTTAACAATTCACCAAAGGCGTTTCCACTTCAAAATTTGGTGGGACGAGGACTGTTTTGCGTAATTCTGGTAGCAGCTCGGGATAATCCAGGGTGAAATGCAAACCGCGAGATTCTTTACGGTGCATGGCGCAGCGCACGATCATCTCGGACACCAGCACCAGATTGCGCAGCTCGATCAGATTTTTGCTGACCTGGTAATCCTGATAGTACTCGGTAATTTCTTTTTTCAGCATTTCAATACGATGTAGCGCACGTTCCAGGCGTTTGGTCGTGCGGACAATGCCAACATAGTTCCACATGGTCTGACGTAGCTCATCCCAGTTTTGCAGAATCACGACATCCTCATCCGGGTTGGTCACCTGAGAATCATCCCAAGCTGGAACTGCAGGAGCTGGCTGATCGGCCTTGAAATTTTCCTGAATGTGCTTGGCTGCACTCATTCCATAGACAAAACATTCTAAAAGTGAGTTACTGGCCATACGGTTAGCACCATGCAGGCCAGTATAAGAGGTTTCCCCAATCGCATAGAGTCCGGCAATATCTGTCTGGCTATGTTCATCGACCACAACACCACCGCAAGTATAATGGGCTGCCGGAACAACTGGAATCATGTCTTTGGTAATATCGATCCCTAGTTCAAGCAGACGGGCATACAGGGTAGGGAAATGCTCTTTGACAAAGCTTTCATCTTTATGGGTAATGTCCAGCCAGACATGACGTATACCGAGACGCTTGATTTCATAGTCGATAGCACGTGCCACAATATCACGCGGTGCGAGTTCGGCTCGTTCATCAAAACGCAGCATAAAGCGTTCACCATCGGGCAGACGCAGATAAGCGCCTTCACCACGCATTGCTTCAGTGATCAGGAAAGAACGTGCTTGCGGATGATACAGGCAGGTCGGATGAAACTGGTTAAATTCCATATTGGCGACCCGGCAGCCGGCACGATAGGCCATGGCAATACCATCACCGGTGGCAATATCCGGATTTGAGGTGTAAAGATAAGCTTTCATAGCACCGCCACAGGCAAGGGCGGTAAATGGCGCTAAAAAGGTATGCACTTTCTCAGTGTTTTCATCCAGCACATATAAACCCAGCGCACGATTATCGCCGTCTAAACCGAGCTTTTGTGAACAAATCAGGTCAATCGCAATATAATTTTCAAAAATTTTAATATTCTGTTTTTCTTGAGCGCGTTGTACCAGAGTAGTGGAAATGGCACGACCCGTGGCATCGGCCGCATGAATAATTCGGCGCTGTGAATGACCACCTTCACGGGTGAGATGTAACTGTTCCTGTTCATCCAGGGTAAATTGCACACCGTGTTTCAGCAGGAAATCAACCGAGGGTTTGCCACCTTCTACCGTTTGTTTAACCGCACCCATTTCACACAGTTGTGCGCCTGCAATCATGGTGTCATCAATATGCTGTTCAATCGAATCCATTTCATCCAGGACTGCAGCCACGCCGCCTTGAGCATAAAAAGTACTGGCATCTGTCAGGGTGGATTTCGCCAAGACTGCAATATTAAAATGATCTGGGAGCGATAAGGCTAAACTCAAACCAGCACCGCCACTGCCCACAATAATGACGTCAAATTGATGGGTAAGGGATAAATTAGACATGTCCATCAGCTAATTTTAAAAAAGTTTGGTAATAACAGCGCTTTTTTGTACAAAAGGCAAGCGTTGAAGTGCTCATTTATTGATGAAAAAAATTAATCAAAGCCTTAACTTAGGGTTTTGATAATGAGATATTGTCCAGAGCGACGTTTTGAAACATATTATTACTTAAACTTTAAAGTGTTTGTGATAAAACCTATTTACATAAATTTATCAACAATTTGAGTGAATAATTTATATGAAAATTCTAGACTTAAAAAAAGGATTATTTGCAGCGACCCTCACCATGAGTGCTGCACAGTTGCAGGCGGTCACGCCGGTTGATTTTTCAAATCTGGTCGAGCAGGTCAGTCCTGCGGTGGTCAGTGTCAATGTCGTTAAAAAAATGAGCGAAGAAGAGCTCTTACAACAACAAGTACCGGAAATTCTTCGTCGCTTTTTCGGCAATCAGGTGATTATTCCGCAGCAGCGTATGCCACAGGAAAAGACGGGTTATGGCAGTGCATTCTTTATCAGCAAAGATGGTTATCTGCTGACCAATCATCATGTGGTTGAGGATGCTTCCAAAGTTACAATTACCTTGAATGACCGCCGTGAAATTGATGCCACTGTCGTTGGTAGTGATGCACGTACCGACGTAGCTTTGCTGAAGGTAAATGGTTCAAATTTCCCAGAATTACGGACGGGTGATGTGGGGCGCTTACGTGTTGGTGAGCCTGTACTCGCCATTGGTTCGCCATTTGGTTTTGATTATTCCGCTTCTGCCGGAATCGTCAGTGCCAAAATGCGGAATATGATGGGTGAAACTGCAGTACCTTTTATCCAGACCGATGTGGCTCTAAACCCAGGTAATTCCGGTGGCCCTCTGTTTAACCAGCGTGGTGAAGTGGTTGGAGTGAACTCACGGATCTTTAGTGGAACCGGTGGGTATATGGGTTTGTCCTTCTCGATTCCGATTGATGTGGCAATGGAAGTTGCAGATCAACTGAAGAAGAATGGTAAAGTGACGCGTTCTTATCTGGGTGTAAGTTTGCAGGATATCGACCGTAACCTGGCCGAATCTTATAACTTACCTAAACCAGAAGGTTCTCTGGTAACTCAGGTTGCACCAAACTCTCCGGCTGCACGTGCAGGTCTGCGTGCCAGTGATGTCATCTTGAAATACAACGGTACCCCAATTTCACGTACCAGTGAACTGTTGAACTATCTGAACCGTACTGCACCTCAGCAGCAGGTACAACTTGAAATCTTGCGTGATGATAAACGTCGTAGTATTGCAGCGACTTTAAGTGCGGCACCAGATGATACTCCGGCAAAAGCAGGCACACAGGCTCAACCAAACAAAGGACCAGTGATCGGGGTTTCAATTCGTGACTTAAGTCCAGCAGAGTTGGCGAGTCTGGAAATCAAAGGCGGTGTGGTGATTCAGGATGTACGTCCGGGTGGTATTGCAGCACAGGCACGAATTATGCCGAATGATGTGATCACTCAAATTAATAACCAGACAGTACTGAATTCAAATCAGTTTGTGCAGGAGGTGTCTGAACTGAAAAAGGGTAGCATCGCGCGCGTGACTTTGATTCGTCAGGGGCAGCTTGCGGTGGTCGGGATGCGTATCTCATAAAATTGCTAGATTTTTGTGAAAGACCGCTTGTATAAGCGGTTTTTTATTTTTTGCAATTTACCCCAGCGATAAATTCGGTAGACTCTATAGCCTTAAAATCATGGAAAGGATAACAGCAAAGTGAGTGGTATTTTTGATCTTTCTTTAAAGGTACAAGCCAAACATATTGATGGTTTGGGTCATGTGAACAATGTGGTCTATGTGCAATGGATGCAAGATGTCGCATCAGCTCATATTGAAAAACTGGGCTTGGGACTCAAGCAATATGTAGAGCTGAAACATGCCATGGTCGCAGTTGAACATCAGGTGCAATATCGCAAGGCAGCTTTTGAGGGGGACGAGATTATTCTGCGCACCTGGCTCAACGATATCAACGCGCTGTATTCATTTCGACAATATGCATTCTATCGGCCACAGGATCAAACCCTGTTATTTACCGGAAGTACGCAATGGGCCTGTATTGAAATGGCCACAGGGCGCCCAAAACGCATGTCACCAACTTTTACCCAGGCTTATCAGCCACTTTCAGAACATGTAAATCCTTTTGATTTTTCAACTTTACATCTGGATTAATGAGGCAACATTTTCCAGTTTGATCAGTACACTTTGATAATATTGATGAAGAAGTGGAGTTGGGGAGCTATTTTCTAATCATGGTGATCCAGATTTCATCTGACTGAGGTGTACGCGACCTAGGGAATAAAGGAAAAAATATAATTCTTTTTCTAGATCACCATTCTGCTATAATCCTTCGCAATTTCTATTCGGCTTTTGTTATGTAATATTTTTAAATTACATAGCGTGTTTTTTCTCAAGGTAACCCATGGCGCAAGCTAAAAAATCTGTTGATATTAAAAACATTCGTAACTTCTCGATTATTGCGCACATTGACCACGGTAAATCGACTCTAGCGGATCGATTTATTCAAACCTGTGGCGGTTTGCAAGATCGTGAAATGCAGGCTCAAGTCCTTGACTCAATGGAGCTTGAGCGCGAACGTGGGATTACCATTAAAGCCACTTCGGTAACCTTGTACTATACTCATCCTAATGGTCAAGAGTATCAGTTGAACTTTATTGATACGCCGGGGCACGTCGACTTTTCGTATGAAGTCTCACGCTCCCTTGCTGCCTGTGAAGGTGCCTTGCTGGTTGTAGATGCTGCGCAGGGCGTAGAAGCACAGTCTGTTGCTAACTGCTATACCGCAATTGAACAAGGTCTGGAAGTACTTCCGGTACTGAACAAGATCGACTTGCCGCAAGCTGAACCTGAACGTGTCATTCAGGAAATTGAAGACATTATCGGGATTGAAGCCACAGAAGCGCCAACCTGTTCTGCAAAAACAGGTTTAGGTATTGAAGGTGTGCTTGAAACACTGGTCAATGTAATTCCTGCACCTGAGGGTGATCGCGAAGCGCCATTACAAGCGCTGATTGTGGATTCATGGTTTGATAACTACCTTGGTGTAGTTTCTCTGGTTCGGGTCAAGCAGGGTCGAGTGCGTAAAGGCGACAAGATGTTGATCAAATCAACTGGTCAAACGCATATTATTACTTCTGTAGGTATCTTTAACCCGAAACATACTGAAATCGGTATGCTGGAAGCGGGTGAAGTTGGTTTTGTCATTGCCGGTATCAAAGATATTTTCGGTGCGCCAGTCGGTGATACGATTACCTTGGCAACCACACCTGAAGTGGCAACATTGCCGGGCTTTAAAAAGGTGAAACCACAGGTTTATGCTGGTCTATTCCCGATTGATGCCAGCGATTTTGAACCTTTCCGTGAAGCATTGCACAAGCTGCAAATCAATGACTCGGCTTTGTTCTTTGAACCTGAAAGTTCAGATGCGCTCGGTTTTGGTTTCCGCTGTGGTTTCTTGGGCATGCTGCACATGGAAATCGTACAGGAGCGTCTGGAACGCGAGTATGATCTTGACCTAATTTCTTCTGCGCCAACCGTAATTTATGAAGCGGTGATGAAGAATGGTCAGACGATTTATATCGACAGTCCATCCAAAATGCCGGATGGTTCAACGGTTGAAGATTTACGTGAACCGATTGCTGAGTGTCATATTCTGGTACCGCAAGAATACTTGGGTAACGTCATGACGTTATGTGTTGAGCGCCGTGGTGTACAAAAAGACATGAAGTTTATGGCGAACCAGGTTTCCATTACCTTTGAGATTCCAATGGCCGAAGTGGTGATGGATTTCTTTGATAAATTGAAGTCTTGTTCACGTGGTTTTGCATCACTCGACTATAACTTTGTCCGTTTTGAAAGCTCATCTTTGGTCAAAGTAGATGTCTTGATCAATGGCGAAAAAGTTGATGCCTTGGCGATGATCTGCCACCGTAATGATGCGCGTCATCGTGGTATTGCACTGGTTGAAAAAATGAAAGACCTGATTCCACGTCAAATGTTTGATGTCGCGATTCAGGCGGCAATTGGTGCACAAATCATTGCACGTTCGACTGTAAAAGCGATGCGTAAAAACGTATTGGCGAAGTGTTATGGTGGTGACGTGTCACGTAAGAAAAAACTTCTGTCTAAACAGAAAGAAGGTAAGAAACGCATGAAACAGGTGGGTAGCGTAGAAATCCCGCAAGAAGCGTTCTTAGCCGTATTAAAAGTCGAACGCTAAAATAATAAGGATATAAGCCCATGGATTTTGATTTTAATTTGATTCTTGTGCCTGCGACCCTGTTTTTTGTCGCAGTGTGGTTGCTAGACAAGTTTGTCTTGAAACAAAGACAAACCCGGGGCAAGGGCCATGAGAATTTCATTATCACCTGGGCTTATGACTTTTGGCCGGTGCTGGCCATCGTGCTGGTACTGCGTTCTTTTTTATACGAACCTTTTAATATTCCGTCCGATTCGATGGTGCCGACGCTGGAAACCGGCGATTTTATTCTGGTGAATAAATTTGACTATGGCATCAAACTGCCTATGGTCAATACCAAAATTATTGATACCGGCAGTCCGGAACGTGGTGATGTGGCGGTATTCCGTTATCCACCGCAACCGACCATCAGTTATATCAAGCGTATTGTCGGCTTGCCAGGCGATCATATTGTTTATGATCATGGCCAGTTGAGCATTAATGGTGAAAAAGTAGCGAAAGTTCCAGTAAAATTTAGCCGCGAAAAAGACCGTTTAGATACTCCAAATGCCATTTACCATAAAGAAACTCTGGGTGAGCATACCTTTACCATGCGTGAGCTGGAAGGCGTGAATGTCGCTCGTCAGGCACCTTTTATTAACTACTTGGAAAATGGTAAATATTCAGGTGAAAATGGTTTATATTGGGAAGTGAAAGTACCAGAAGGTCATTACTTTGCGATGGGGGATAATCGCGATCAGAGTGCTGACAGTCGTTTCTGGGGGCTTGTTCCGGAAGAAAACTTAACAGGTCGTGCCTTCTATATCTGGATGCATAAAGAACCTGGCTTTAAATTGCCATCGTTTGGTCGAAACGGAACAATCGATTAATTGTTTCAATCAGGAAAATAAAAATGAGACATCAACAAGGTGCTTCTTATATTGGGGTTTTAATTGCAATCGTGGGCTTTGCATTTCTTGCAAAAGTGGCGATTGCGGTGTGGGGACCATACTTCGATGATCGTATGGTCGATGGTGAGATTGAGGCGCTGTTAAAAAGTGCTCCAGCTAATATAACGCCAGAAACATTCCGTCAACAGATGAGTCAGCGTTTAGAAATGAATAATATTCGTGATCTGAAGTTTGACGAAATTGCCAAAGTCACCAATACCGATGGTTTACAGGTGCACAAGAATTATGAAATTCGTAAAAATTTCATAATGAATATCGATTTAGTGATGAAGTTTGAGAAAGAGTTTGATCAAAGCACAGTTAAAGCTAAATGATGAACGTCTTGCCAAACGGATCGGCTATCAGTTTAAACAGGCTGATTTGCTGAAACTGGCATTGACTCATCGTTCAGTCAGTCATAAACACAACTACGAGCGCCTGGAATTTCTGGGCGATTCTCTTTTAGGGATGATCATTGCGAATTATCTTTTTAATGCCTATCCAAGCGAAAATGAAGGCCGGTTGACGCGTATGCGTGCGACCTTGGTTCGTCAGGAAGCATTAGGAAAAATCGCCAATGATTTAAAACTGAGCCAGAATTTAATTCTCAGTACCGGTGAATTGAAATCTGGCGGTCATCATCGTGAGTCTATACTGGCAGATACAGTAGAAGCTATTATTGGTGCAATCTATGTCGACTGCGGTGATCTCACTGTGCTAGAACCGATTGTGTTAAAATGGTACGAGCCATATTTAGATCATATTGAGCCGACAGATCAGCTTAAAGATCCTAAATCTCGCTTACAAGAGTATTTACAAGCACGTAAGGAACCTCTCCCAGTTTACGAGGTTGTAGATATTCAAGGTGATGCACCCAATCAGCATTTTAAAGTGGAATGCCAGATTGCGGGATTGCCGACCATGCAAGGCGAAGGCGCGAGCCGGCGTTTTGCTGAACAAGCCGTTGCGGCGGATATTTTGAAACTTTTGGAGCATAAGTCTTAATGACTACTCATTCCGATCACATTGATGCTGATCACGAGTCGCAAAGCGACAGTCACGACCTTATTAGTCAATTTTTTAGTGCACAAGGCACCGAGATCCCATCGGATTATCGTAGTGGTTTTGTTGCCATTGTAGGTCGCCCGAATGTGGGTAAATCTACCTTAATGAACCATATTCTGGGTCAAAAACTTTCGATTACCTCACGTAAACCACAAACTACACGTCATAAAATCGTGGGGATTGATTCACGTGAAAAATCTCAGGCGGTATTTGTCGATACACCGGGGATGCATAAAAAAGAAGTCCGTGCCATCAATAAAATGATGAACCGTGCGGCACATTCGGCTTTACGCGATGTGAACCTGGTTTTATTCGTAGTGGATGCACAAAAGTGGACGCCAAATGATGACCTGGTTCTGGAAAAGCTGAAAAATGCTGAAATGCCAGTGATTCTGGTGATCAACAAGCTCGATACTTTTGAAAACAAGAACGAAGCTTTGCCGCTGATTCGTGAACGCGAAAAGCTGATGAACTTTGCGGAAATCGTACCGGTATCTGCGCTTCGTGGTGCCAATCTTGAACATTTACGTGACACGATTGCCAAGTATCTTCCGTTCCAGCCACCACTATACTCACTGGATCAACTGACCGATCGTTCAGAGCGTTTCCTGGCGTCTGAAATTATCCGTGAAAAGATCATGCGTCAGCTGGGTGAAGAGCTTCCATACGATTTGACCGTTCAGATCGAATCATTCAAAACTGAAGAGCCGGTCTTGAATGAAAAAACCGGTCGTATGAAAGCTGCCTGTACCTATATTGATGCCACGATTTTTGTCGATCGTCCGAGCCAAAAAGCCATTGTGATTGGCGAGAAAGGTGTCAAACTGAAGAAAATCGGTATGGATGCGCGTCTCGACATGGAAAAAATGTTCGAACAGAAAATCATGTTAACCCTTTGGGTGAAAGTCAAAGGCGGCTGGTCTGATGATGAACGTGCATTAAAAAGCTTAGGTTATAGTGATATCTAAGCGATAAGCTTGATAAGACCCTTCGAGGAATCTGTGATGATGAAAGTGTTGGCAGTGGTTGCATGTGTTTTATTTCTGCAAGGCTGTATTCATAAAGTGGTCACGGTTCCTGTCAAGGTGGCTTATAAAACCACAAAAGTCGCAGTGAAAGGTACAGCGGCTGTTGTGGGCGCAGTGATCCCGGATGGGGATGACGAAGAAGATGATAAAAAATCAAAAAAAGATAAGGATTAAAGTACCCGCTTATGCGTAACGAAGTACTGCATGGCTATCTGATTCATCATCGTAAGTACCGTGAACGCAGTCATATTGTGCATTTATTTACCCAAGAATATGGCAGGGTAGACGGCATTCTCAGGCAAATGCCACCACCGCAATATCAGCCCATTCGTTTGCAAGCTTCAGGTAAATCCGAACTCAAAAATTTTACTAAACTGGAAATTGTCAATCAGCCGATTTTCTTTTTTGGCGATGCCTTTTTTTCGGGTTTTTATCTGAATGAAATCCTGTTGCGGTTATGTCCTTTAGAAGTCGAAATGCCGCAAACTTTTGCCAAATATGCTGAGACCTTAACTGCATTACAGCAATTATCCGTACAATCTAATCCAAATTTATATTTAAAACAGATCTTGCGCCAGTTTGAGCATGTTTTGCTGGAAGAACTCGGTTATGGTCTGGATTTTTCGGTAGATGCCAATCAGGCGCAGATTGATCCACAACAGCACTATTATTTTCAGCTCAATGCCGGCTTTATTCCATCGGCCAAAGCCTTACGCTCCACCCTATCCGGTCAACAGATTTTAAGCATGTTGACGTATGAAAATGGTGGGGATTTTAATCCGGAACAGTTACAATTACTGACGAAACTGTATCGACAGGCGATCACGGCCTTGCTTGGTGATCGACCATTAAAAAGTCGACAACTCTGGATTCAAAACTCTCAATCTCAATCGTAGTTAGGAAAAGATTATGGCTGCATTACTTGGTGTCAATATTGACCATGTCGCAACATTAAGACAAGCACGTGGTACGACGTACCCAGACCCAGTCAATGCTGCATTGATCTGCGAACAGGCAGGGGCAGAAGGCATTACCTTGCACTTGCGTGAAGACCGTCGTCACATTCAGGATGACGATGTGCGTCGTATGCGTCCTGCGTTAAAAACCCGTATGAACCTTGAGTTGGCGGTAACAGATGAAATGATCGCCTTTGCCAAGGAAATCAAGCCACAGCATGTTTGTTTTGTTCCTGAAAAACGTCAGGAAGTGACCACTGAAGGTGGTCTGGATGTCGTGGGTAATTTTGATGCTGTAAAAGCCGCGACTCAAGAGCTGGAAGCCATTGGTTGTGATGTATCTTTATTTATTGATGCCGATTTTGCACAAATTGATGCAGCAGTTGCTTGTGGTGCACCGACGATTGAGATTCACACAGGCGCCTATGCCGATGCAGAAACTCCAGAAGCGCAACAAGCGGAACTGGAACGCATTGTGAAAGGTGCTGAATATGCTGCATCTAAAGGTTTGGTGGTAAATGCGGGCCATGGCTTAAATTTGGATAACGTGACGCCGATTGCTGCGATTCCACAGATTCATGAGCTCAATATCGGTCATTCTTTAATTGCGGATGCGGTATTTGTTGGTCTGGCACAAGCGGTTCAGCAAATGAAAGCCGTGATTAAGTCAGCGCGTTAAGATTAGAGTAATTATGTCGAATATTAATTATGATGAACTGATGCAGCCGGTGATTGCTTTCCTCGGTTGTGAAACACCGCAAGCATGGCTGGATATGGCGGTCGAAAATCTTGAAATCTTAATGCAAGATCATGCCAACTGTGAAAAAAAAGCAGCCAGCACGGCCATGAACCTGATGTTTCGCTATAGCTATTTTGTTGATCTACAGGTGAAGCTTGCACAGCTGGTGCGTGAAGAAATGCTGCATTATGAGCAAGTGCTTGAATTGATGAACAAGCGCGGTCAGGCTTGGCAAAACTTGAGTGCAGGGCGTTATGCCGGTGGTTTGCGTAAGGAAATCCGGACTTTTGAACCTGAAGCCTTGATTGATGTCTTGGTGATTGGTGCCTTTGTAGAAGCGCGTTCCTGTGAGCGTTTTTACGCGCTTGCTTCGCGTGTTGATGATGAATTGGCACGTTACTACCGCTACCTGCTCAAGTCCGAATCTCGCCATTTTGAAGACTATCTGGCTTTGGCGATGGATGTGGCTACCACAGCGAAACTGAAAAATCCGAAAGAGGATATTCAGGAGCGAATCCTGCATATTCGTGAAGTTGAAAAACAGCTAATTCTCACGCCTGATGAAACTTTCCGTTTTCATAGCGGTGTTCCGGCTCAAGCGGCTTAATCTCGGTGACAGCTTAAAAATCCTCCATCTATGGGGGATTTTTTATATCTCGAAATTTTAAAAGAGGGGTATTTATATATCGAGTTTTATGAGGGATTGAAAATAATTATTCATTTTAAATAGTTGAAAATAACAAGCCGTCAAATTTTAAGTAATAAAAAAGCCCACTTCATGATGAGTGGGCTTTCTTGAATTTGGCTCTCCAACCTGGGCTCGAACCAGGGACCTGCGGATTAACAGTCCGTCGCTCTACCGACTGAGCTATTGGAGAATCTGAAAGCGATTATAGAGAGATTTTGACAGGGGTCAAGCAAAAATTATCATATTTATTATAAATACAGCTTGTCTGTTTTTAATTTAGGCAATTGCATAAATTTCACGAAAAATACTTGTCAGAATAAATTTCACTTGCTAGATTAAAACCATAAAGTCGTTTGACCAAATGGTCAAACAGTGTGGATTTAAACCTACTTGCCAGCACAAAAATGGCTAAACCGGAGACAGCGAATGAATACGCTCAGCATCCCTCAAATTTTCTCTCAACTGGCTTATTATCAAGAAAACTATCTGCAAATTATTGCTGATCCTGCACAGTATTATATCCCGGTTAAAGACGCTCATATCACGCTATGGCCCTTGGCGCAAAAATCACTTTATTTAGGTGATTTGCTGCAATTATGGTTTGCAGAAAAATGGTTGGTAGAAACTGAACGTCAATTTAACTTTGAAGTTTTCCTGAATGCAGACTATCTGAAAGAGCAAGGCAAAGACCTTTATATCTATGCCATTTCTGGCAATCTTTTGACAGGTACTAATCAGTCTAAAGCGTGGCAAGCCTCAACAACACAAACACAAGATGTGGAATTAGCCAATGTTTCCAAGCATTATTTTGAATTTCAAGGCTTAACTCGACCACGCTTGTCATTTGTTAAAGCAGGGCAGGCGAAAAGTAATATTATTTAAATGAAGTGTCTGATGAATTGTACAGGCTACCAATATTCATTCAGTCCGAATAATCATACAGGTCGCAGTGGCATGAGCATACAGGCGACCTTCTTCATCCAGAATCTGACCTTCAGAAATACCTAAATTTCTACTGAGATTAATTGATTTTCCTACGGCTTTCAGTGGCTGATTCTGAGGTATGGGGCGGCACATCTTTACATTCAGATCAATGGTGCCATAACCGACACCTGCTTCAAGTAAAGTATGAATCGCGCAGCCTGTCACGGTATCCAAAACGGTTGCAGCAAAACCACCATGGACGCCGCCAAGCGGATTTAAATGTCGATGATCAGCTTTTACCTTAAATTCTACATGTCCGCTTTTAATCACTGCTGGTTGCATCGACATGGTTTCGCTAATACTTGGGGCCGGGATTTTTTCATCACGCATCGCTTCCAGTAATGCTAAACCGCTCATTTCTTTTGGGTTCATTGTAATTTTCCTGTCATTATTCTTGAGTTGTTGAGATTTAATTCAAAATTGTGACATCGATAATAGCAATCTGGTATAGGAATGGCGGATTATTTTGTAAGAAGTACATTGCCTGTACCTGAGTAAAGTCATTTTTATAAAAAATAAGAAATAGAATGAGTTATGGCAGGATACTGGTATACATTTCTAATGAAATATCTCAGATCTAAATAATCTGCCAAAAAACGAATCTTATAAAAGAATTAAAAATCGAGTGATAGGGTAATGAAAAAGTTTCTGCATCTTTGGGTGCCTATTTTTCTCAGTAATGCCATTATTATGCTCAGTAGTTTGTTCGACGTGATTTTTCTATCACATTTTTCACCTCAGCATGTGGCTGCATTGGCAGTCTGTTTGTCTGTTTATTCTTTGTGCTTTGTGACGGGTATTGGGGTGTTACAGGGCATGATGCAAGAGCTGGCAGAAGCCAATGGACGTCAGGATTATGCGGACATCCAACGTATTGTGAAGCAAAGTATTTTGATTGTACTGGTGATTTCTGCTGTTGCGATGTACCTGCTTAATCATGCAACTCCTTTACTTCATTTTTTAAAGGCAGATGCGGCCTTACAGGCATTGATTGTGTCATGTCTGTGGCTGTTGGCTTGGACGATTCCAGCGCATTTATTGTTGCGCATTTTATATATTTTAACCCAAGCCTGTGGGCAGGCTAAGCGCGTGTTCTACGCCAATATGATCTATTTACTGCTCAAAGTGGCTTTGGCTTATGTCTTGATTTATGGCATTGAAGGTTATGTTACAAGCTATGGGGTTGAAGGTGCATTCATGGCACATTTGATTGTGCAGTGGGTACTGTTGTTTGTTTACTATTTTTTCTTCCTTGAGCGGAAGTTAAAGATCCAGTGGTCTGGTGTTTTCTTTCACTGGCAGACTTTGTGGAAAATTTTAAAAATTGGATTGCCCAATGCGGTGGTGACTTTTGTGGGTGTATTTGCCATCAGCGCGATTGCTTTGCTGATCTTGCCTTCGGGTGACATTGTAGTGAATGCACATCAGGTGATGCTTGGTTTATTGGGCTTGATGTTTATGTTGCCGATGTCGATGGCATCCGCCTTCGGTATTTTGGTGTCGACTAAAATCGGTGCGGAGCAGATTGATGCTGCATGGCAACTCAGTAAACGGGCACTGATGGCTGTGATGCTAATAGCTATCGTTGTCATGTTGACTATTTGGGGTTTAGATAGTTGGATTGTAGGGTTATTTAGCAATGATGCGCAGGTGATTACATTAGCCTTGGCATCGATCTTGTTAGGGTCTGTTGGCATTTACTGTTCATAATTAACCCTATAAAGGTAGCCATAAAAATATACAGGCTAAAGCAACAGAACTTTGATAATTTCTTTTGAGCTTGTCATATCGAGTAGCTATTCCTCTAAATTGCTTTAATCTACAAAACATATTTTCAACTAAATGCCTGATTTTATATAAATACCAGTCCATATGTTTATTGTTCGATTGGCTATTTGTTTTCTTTGGTATATTCGCTTTAGTCCCTGTTTTCCTGATCTGTTCACGCAGTGGTTCTGAATCATAGCCTTTATCTGCACATACCACTTTTGTCTCTTTTAAATCTAATGTTGATATTAAATCAGGTGCAACTTTAACATCATGTGTGGTTCCATCGGTAATCATGAAATCAATAGGATTGCCATGTGCA